>NZ_DJBB01000032.1:0-19245 GCF_002429865.1 Empedobacter sp. UBA5987 | reverse complement strand
AGGACTGTCTCTTAAAGTGTGTAAGTTCAAAAATTAAGCTTGGGTTAGGTTCTACTTTTTAGAGTCTAACCCTTTCTTGATATAGGATTAAAAATTGATCAATAATAACTCCCCAGTTTCTTACTGGCATAGACCATTTTTTAGTTGCTTCTCTCACAGCCAAATATACGGATTTCATAACAGCTTCATCTGTAGGGAAGGATAATTTATTTTTAGTGTACTTCCTTATTTTACCGTTTAGATTCTCAATTAGATTGGTGGTATATATGATTTTCCTAATATCTACGGGGAATTCAAAGAAAACCGTAAGGTCTTCCCAGTTGTTTTTCCAGCTTTGGATGGCATAAGAATATTTATGTTCCCACTTAGAAGCAAAATCATTTAAAGCAGCTTCAGCAGCCTGTTTAGTTGGCGCGTTGTAGATTTCTTTCATATCAGCAGTAAACTGTTTCTTATCTTTCCAAACAACGTATTTACAAGCATTTCGAATCTGATGTACTACACATATTTGTGTTTTAGATTCAGGAAAAACGGTACGTATGGTATCGGTAAAACCATTTAAGTTATCGGTTGCTGTAATCAAGATATCTTCAGTTCCTCTAGCCTTCATATCGGTTAAAACACTCATCCAAAAGGATGATGACTCATTTTTACCTAACCATAATCCTAAAACTTCTTTGCGTCCATCGCGTTTTAAGCCTACTGCGATATAAATGGTTTTATTAATTACTTTGGAACCTTCTCTAACCTTAAAAACAATTCCGTCCATCCAAACGATTAAATAAACAGGTTCTAATGGACGATTTTGCCAAGCTATAATGTCAGAGGTGATAGCATCTGTTATACGAGAAATCGTGGATTGAGAAACGTCAAAATTGTAGACCTCTCTGATCTGTTCTTCAATATCAGAAACGGACATTCCCTTGGCGTAAAGCGATACAATAACGTTTTCTAAGCCTTCTACCATGCTTTTTCGTTTAGGGATAAGCATCGGATTAAAACTAGCATCACGATCTCTAGGGACCTTTATTTCTTCTTCGCCATAACTCGTTTTTATCTTTTTGCTAGAATAACCATTACGCGCATTTTCTTGCTTGCGTAAATCATACTTGTCGTAATCCAGGTGAGCATCTAACTCACCTTCTAACATTTTTTCAATCCCTCGCTTTTGTAAGTCTTTGAGAAAGTTTTGGAGTTCATCGCCAGTTTTAAACTGTTTGAAAAAATCATCCGGAAATAGGTCTTTTGTTTCCATAAATATGTAAATATTAAATGTATAAAAAAAATTCTGCTCGATTTTAACCCAAGCAGAATTTTATACTTACACAGTTTTTGGTACAGTGTCTAATTATTATAAAAATGAGTTCGATATTGTATCGGACTCATTTTATTTAAGTTCGATTTTATTCTTTCGTTATTGTAGTAGTAAATGTATTGTTTTATTTCTTTTTTCAGCTCATCAATTGAATTGAATTTTTTTAGGTAAAATAGTTCTGATTTCAGTATTCCAAAGAAATTCTCGATAATAGCATTATCTAAGCAATTTCCTCTTCTACTCATACTTTGTATGATTCCTTTTTCACTTAATAAAGCCTGATATTGTTTCATCTGATATTGCCATCCTTGATCAGAATGTAATATTAAGCTCTTGGTATTTTTAGTTGTTTTAAACGCTTTTTTAAGCATGACTATCACTTGATTAAACACAGGTCTTTCACTCAATTGGTAGCTGATGATTTCTTGGTTGTACAGATCCATTATTGGGGATAAATACAACTTCTTATCTTTCACTTTAAACTCGGTAACATCTGTCACCCATTTTTGGTTGGGTTCATCAGCCTTAAAGGCTCTCTGTAAAACATTTGGAGCAATTTTACCTTGTTCACCTTTGTATGATTTGTTTTTTTTTCTACGAATCAAACTTTTTAAACCTAAGCTATTCATTAGTTTAAGAACGGATTTATGATTGATTATTGTTCCTGATTTTTTTAGTTCATCGGTTATTCGGCGGTAACCATAACGACCTTTATGCTGATGATAAATTGATTTTATCAACTCTTTTATCACCTGATATTTGTCTGGTTTTTCGCTTTGTTTTTTATGATAATAAAAACTACTTCTAGCCATTTTTGTTTGATTTAAAAGTAAATCTAAATCAAATGTATGCCTTAATTCTGTTATGGCTTGCGCTTTTTGGCTTGCTCTTCTGCTTGAATCAAGGCTTGTAACTTTTTTAGCAAAGCGTTTTCACAGCGAAGGCGCTCGTTTTCTAAAAGAAGTTCTTCTTCACGGGTTAAAGGTTTATCAGATTTACGTTTTTTGCGTTTAAAATCACTCATAGATTTTGGTCTTCCTTTGGGTTTAGGTTCTAATGCTTGTACACCAAAGTTAGTAAAATCTCTTTTCCATTTTACAATTATGGCTGCATCAGGAATATTAAACTTTATACTCGCTTCTAGCAAAGAAAGGTTTTGTTTATCAATAGTTTTTATAACTTTTAATTTAAAAGCTTGTGTGTAATGCTGATTTTTTCTCGGGAGTAATCCTGCTTTACCATATTGCTGATAAAAATTTACCCATTTGCGGATGTTAGATACATCGATACATTTTAATTTAGAAACATCATTATTTGAATAATGTTTCTTTAAAACCATTTCTACACATTCTAATTTAAATGTATAATCATATTTGACTTTTCTTTCCATAAAAAATGCCCCCAAAAGTGTCTAACTTTTTGGGGGCAGTGTAATTGAGATGGATTTTTTTTGATATATATTTTTCAATTACTGAAACATATCTTTCACACGTTCAAAGAATGATTTTTCATTTTTAGAAGGTTCTGGTGAAAAATGATCATCGTCTCTCATTTTTTCAAAATACGCTTCTTGGTCTTTTGATAAATGAGTTGGTGTCCAAATGTTAACATGTACAAATAAATCACCTTTTCCGTAACCATTCAAGTCAGGTAAACCTTGACCTTTTAAACGTAATACTTTTCCTGATTGAGTTCCTTTGTCAACTTTAATTTTTACTTTTCCATTAACAGTCGGAATTTCTTTAGAAGCACCTAAAACAGCATCTGGAATAGAAACATACAAATCAAAATGTAAGTTGTTTCCATCACGTTTTAATGTGTCGTGTTCTTCTTCTTCAATCAAAACAAGTAAGTCACCAGGAATACCATCAAAAGGCGCATCGTTACCTTTTCCGCGAACTTGCAATTGAATTCCTTCTCTTGCTCCAGCTGGAATTTTAAGGTCGATTGTTTCCTCAACTTTGATTAATCCTTGATTATTTGCTCCCGAAGGAATTTTATCTGCAACTTTTCCTACTCCTTGACAAGTTCCACAAGTTGTAGCGGTTTGCATTTGCCCTAAAAATGTATTGGTAACACGAACTTGTTGTCCAGAACCTCCACAAGATGGACATGTTTTAGATGTAACGCCATCTGCTTGTTTAAAACGTTTAACTTTTACTTTCTTTTCGCAACCGTTCACCATTTCTTCTAAGTTCAATTTTACGCGAATACGCAAATCAGAACCTTTCATTCGACGTGGACCACGAGATTGACCTCCAAATCCGCCACCGAATCCTCCGCCTCCAAAGATATCGCCGAAATGAGAGAAAATATCCTCCATATTCATTCCGCTGCCACCGCCGAATCCTCCGCCAGCAGCTCCGCCCATTCCTGCATGTCCGAATTGGTCGTAACGTGCACGTTTGTTGTCGTCGCTTAAAACTTCGTAAGCTTCTGCAGCTTCTTTAAATTTATCTTCTGCCTCTTTGTCACCAGGATTTTTGTCAGGGTGATATTTGATGGCAAGTTTACGATAAGCTTTCTTGATATGCTCTGATGTTGCAGATTTTTCGACCTGCAATATTTCGTAATAATCTCTTTTTGATGACATTTTCTTAATCTAAATTATAATCCAACAACAACTTTCGCGTAGCGAACCACTACATCATTTAATAAATATCCCGTTTCTACAACGTCTACAATTTTACCTTTCAAATCCTCTGTTGGAGCAGGAATTTGAGTAATTGCTTCGTGTAAATCTGTGTTGAAATCGTCTCCAGGTTTTACTTCCATTTCTTTCAAACCTTTTGCACGTAAAGTTTCTACTAATTTATTATTGATCAATTCAACTCCTTGAAGTAAGTTGTCGTCTCCAGATTTTTCAATTTGATTGATTGCGCGTCCAAAATCATCTAAAACAGGCAATAATGAAGTGATTACTTCTTTATTTGCTGTCTTGAAAATATCCATGCGTTCGCGAGAAGTACGTTTTTTGAAGTTGTCAAACTCAGCAAATAAACGTAAATATTGGTCTTTTTCTTTTGTTAATTGTTCCTTAACAATTTCTAATTCTGACTTTCCAGCAGTTTCTTCTTGTGGCTGTTCTACAGTGTTGTCACTCTCTTGAACGTTTTCTTGAAGATTCTCGTTCTCTAATTCTTCGTGTATATTTTGGTCAGACATATTCTTATTAGTTTTTTTGTTTCTGATTGAATCAAATAGTTTGCCAATGCCCATTATGTGTCGTTTTGTCAGATTTTAAATAAAAAAGAAGCACTTCTGTCGCGAGAAGTGCTTCGGTAAATGTATAAAGTTTTTTTGATTAAAATTCATCATTAAATTGTGTAATCATAAGTTCTGGATTTTCGGTAGAATATTTTACTATTATACTATCGCCTTCATTTACATTATCTTTTGAATCATTTCCGTCAGATTCTGTAAATGTTTTTCCATTTACAATATATCTTACATCTATTGAGCGTCCTTTATAAGTCATTTTTCTTATAACTAATCCCTTTGTGTATCCAAATGACTTATTGATAATACTTATATCTTTTTCTCTTGATTTTCTTAAATAAAAAGCTATCCCTGAAATTATCAAAATAATAAATAGAGTAACAAAGATAAGAGTTATAATCTCCTTTTTCTTATTTACAGAATTTTTCATTAAAACTTAAAATTAATTTTTCCATTCAAGAAACGTCCTGTCAAATAATTTGGCATTGTGTAAACTGCACTCGAATTTACGTCGCGAATCCATGAATTACTGATTTCGTTTTTAATATCAAACACATTGAAAACATCTACACCAATCGAAATTTCTTTGAAATTACTCCAGAATGTTCCTTTTGATGGTTTCAATTCTTTTTGATTAATAATTTCTTTCACAAAACCAATGTCAACACGTTTGTAATCTGTCAACGTTGTTTGGTATTGGTAAGGATCTGCAAATTGTGGTGCTCCGTTTGGTAAACCAGAAGCATAAATCAAATTTACATTCACTTTGAAAGATGGTAAAAACTCCATATAATCTTGGAAAAATGCAGATAATTTGAAACGCGGATCTGTTGGTAATGGAATATTTCCTCTGTCATCAATATTTTGATAAGCGCGCGCATACGAAGCCGAGAACCAAGAATCGATTCCTGGAACAAACTGCCCAAATAAATGCATATCAAGTCCATACGCATAACCTTTGGAGTTGTTATCTGCCGTATAACGAATTCTCACATTGTCTACATAATACGGATTCAAATCATTTAAGATTTTGTAATAAACCTCAGTTGTTAATTTGAACGGACGATCCATCCATTTGAATTCGTAATCGTTTCCAAATATAAAATGAATTGATTGTTGCGATTTTACTTTATCATTCAAAGAACCATCTAAACGACGAATTTCGCGATAGAAGGGAGGTTGATAATAAATACCTGTCGAAAAACGGAACAACATATCGCTTTCCCAATCTGGTTTAACAGCGATTTGAGCACGAGGCGAAACAGTTGTTTCTTCGTTAAAATCCCAATAAGCTGCACGTACACCAGCGTTGAACATAACTTTCGCATCATTCCACATGAATTTGCTTGTATATTGTGCGTAACCTGAAATACGATTGGTTTTTAAATTATTTTTTGAATTGACATAATAACTTAAATTCAAACCATTTCTTGGATTCGGATTCACAACATATCCTGTCGAATCGATTGCTTGCCATTCACCTAATAAATCGCGAATATCTTCTTGTTGAAATTTTGCACCCCACTCAATATCATTGTTTCCGTTGATTTTGTATTTTCCTTTGTGTTGAATTCCGGCAACCAACGCATCAAAATTATTTCGTGCATGATCGATTTGCGAACCAACATCATTCGTAGAAGTAGCAAAGCCTTTTTCGTCTACTTCAGAAATGAAATAAGAACCTTGAATATCAAAATATTCGCGCTCTTTCGAATGATAAGCAAAAACATCTAACCCTAAATCTACTTTAGAATTTGGTTGATACGTAAACGATAAACTTCCTGTTTCTGTCGCAAATTTATCATCTTCTTTTCCGTCATAAAAAACAGTTAGCAACAAGGGAGTATCCATTGTATTGATATAAGTTTCACGTTTTATAGGAAACATTTCGTAGCGCGAACGCGACATTGTTCCCAAAAATGCAACATTCCATTTATCATTTAATTTATAATTGATATTGGCTTGCACATCGTAATATTCAGGATTGAAATTGGTATCACCTTTTAAGGTATTTAATACTAAATTTCTGTTTTGATAACGAGCTCCAACAATTGCCGAAAGTTTTTTATCTTTAGAACCTCCGCCTAATGTCAAGCTTCCGCCCATTAAACTTGCTTCTAATTGACCTTCAAATTTTGTTGGACGTTTGTAGGTAACATCTAAAACAGAAGACATTTTGTCGCCATATTTTGCTTCCCAACCACCAGCAGAAAAGTTGATAAATTGTGTCATCGCAGGATTTACAAAGCCTAAACCTTCTTGTTCACCAGAACGAATTAATTGAGGTTTGTAAACTTCGATTCCGTTAACGTAAATTAAATTTTCGTCATAATTTCCTCCGCGAACCATATATTGCGAACTTAATTCTGTATTCGAATTTACGAAAGGCAATGTTTTCAATAAATCGGCAACTCCGCCAGTCAAACTTGGTCCTTGTTGCATTTGCGCAGCACTCAAAACGGTACTTTGCAAAGGTTTATTTTTATTAGATTGAAAAGAAATTGTTGCTTCACCTAATTCAATCGCATTGGTTTGATCAGGAACTAATTGAACAAAAATTTCTTTCTTGTTTTTATCTTTTAGCGTAAATGTTTGTGCAAACGAATGATAACCATTGTTGTTAAAAGTTACGGTAACGGAAGAGTTTGATGGAATTTCTATTTTGAAATTACCATTTTGATCCGTAAAATAAGATTGATCGTTGACAATAATCTCAGCTTCACTAATTGGAATTCTATTTTCGTCGACAACTTTACCATTAATTTGCGCAGTTTGAGCAAATAAAATTCCACCCAAAAGAGATAAACTTATGGTACTAAGAAATCTTTTTGAATGTTGTAGAGTACGTTGCTGTGTTGTTTTTTTCATCTTTCACGTTTAATTCTAATTGATGGTCACCAACCGAAATCTGTTCTTTGTTCAAATTAATTGATAGTCGTTTAATTTTCTGATCATATTCGGCTAAAACCCACTTACCATCGATATAAGCTTTATAGTCTTTTATCCCAGATTGAGCATCATCAATTGTAAATTTGATAATAGCATTAGCTTGAGTAAATTGACTATCTGATTTGATATTTAACGGAGTAATTGTCGGTTTAGTATTGTCAATTAAAATAGAAAAAACGCCAAAATCTTTTGGATTCGCAACAAGCTTTCCATTTTTGAGCTCTGTTGTTAAATAATCTTTTTTCCAAGCGCCTCTTTTTTGATATTCGCGTACAATAACAGCTTTGTCTAATTGTGCGGTCGGAATGTCAGCACTCGGTTCTATTGCTAAGGTGTAAGATTGATGAATTGGTATATAATAATCGCCCACCCAATGTTTACCATTCGAGAATTTATAAGCTAAATCAAAATCTTCATAAAAAATATTTTTAGGGAAAAATATTTCGATTCCATCAGATTTGAAATGATTTTCTTTGTTCCACAACATTGGATTTGTTTCAGTAAGTTTTGCAGAATCTACAAATGCTTTTCCATTAACTGTAAAAGATTGCGAAGATAAATTTCCTGCATAATCAGAAACGTCAATTTTTACTTTGTACGATTTTCCTTCTTCAAGCTCTAAAATTCCATTGTTTTTTAGATTTGAATACATTCTGACAGGATTCCCATCTTTCACAAATCCTTGATACACCCAACTATTATTTTTCTGAATATCGCCATAATCGCAAACTGTATTTATAGCTCGAGCTTCATCAAACGAAAAACGATTAGAAGTAAACGTATAAATCGGTTCATCATTCACATAAATATTAATTTGATGAACTCCATTGTTATTTTCTGCTCCATTGTGTTTGTCATAGGCTTTTACACCAAAACCTATTGCGCCAGAGGCAGAAATTGTACCTCCATTTACCACAACAACACGATTGGTTTTTTGATTCACATCGCCATAAATTGGATAAGCATATAGGCCTAAAATAGATGGTTTTCGAGTATCAGGTAAATCAAAACCGAAGTAAAAAGGATTAATTGGTTCTTCTGTTTTGGTATCACGAATTTCGAAATGTAAATGTGGACCTCCAGAACCTCCAGAATTTCCAGAAAGAGCAATCAAATCGCCCATTTTTACAGGAAGTTCGTTTGGTTTTGGATGCAATTCTATCTTAAACGTTTCGTTTGCATATTGTTGTTTGCGCACATATTCTTGCAATTCGGGCGTAAATTCTCTCAAATGGGCATAAACAGAAGTATATCCGTTTGGGTGATCGATATAAAGTGCATTTCCATAACCTGTTGGCGAAATATTAATGCGAGAAATGTAACCGTCTCCAACCGCTTTTACTTTCAGACCTTCTCGTTGTTGAGTTTTGATATCAAGCCCAGCGTGGAAATGATTGGCACGTAATTCTCCAAAATTACCAGCTAAATAATTGGTAATTTCTAAAGGATTTTGGAAGATGTTTTTTGGATATGTTTCAGATTTTGGTTGTTCTGATCGTTGTCCAAAAACAACAGAACTTAGTAATAAGTTTAGGAAAATTGGCTTAATCACTTTCATTTTTTCTTTTCAATAATTAACAAATCAGTTAAAAGTAAATTAAATCTTTTACAAACCTCCTTAATCTTTTGAATTTCTGAAAATTATTTGGAGATAAATTTTTGTAAAATAAAATTAAATAAATGATTATCAATATTTTGTATTTGTAAAATAATAAACAAGTAAAAGAAAAGGATTTTAGTGAATGATTGAGAAATGATGAAAGTAATTTTAAAATCAAACATAAAAAACATCATCATGAGAAAAATTATTTTAGCACTTTTTATAGTTGCTTCTATCGTAAGTTGTAATGAATACAAAGGTTCAGAAAGTAATGCAGAATTGGCTGCTGATGCGAAAGAAGAAGTTGCGGTTTCTAATGCTGCAAATTTAGAAGTAGAAGGGAAGGTTTTTAAATCGAATGCGTTGATCGAAATGAAAGTAAAAGATGCGATGAAAGATGCGGTTCAAATCGAAGAAAATGCGATTTCGTTGAATGGATTTGTTTTGAATAGTGAAATGATTAATCAAATTTTAGATTCGGATAAAGTTGAATTATCCGAAAACATAATATGACAATACTATTTTTCTTTAAATTGCCTATTTATAAGGGTTTAAGGATTGTTAAAGTTTCAATTTGAAGTACTCTAACGCATTGAAATCCTTGATTTGTTGTACCAATTGTTGTACCTTAGAATCACGTTACATTCGTTTGCATCAGCAAGTTACAAAAATATTTCACTTGTTTGCATTCGTTTAGAAAAGTAGATTTTTAACCCATAATACAATTTCCAATGGCTTCAATCAAATTAGTACTTCGCATCAACCAAGAAGATAAAACAGGACACAGTCCCTTGTATATCCGATTAATCAAGGATCGTAAAACAAAGTTTATAGCAACTGGAGTAAAGTTGAAAGAAAATGAATGGGATGATATCAAACAAAAAGTAAAACGCAATTATCCCAATTCAACGAGAATGAATGCTTTCTTAGCTCAGAAGATAGCAGATGCAGAAGCGATGGTTGCCGATAACGAACGTAAACGTGGAAATATCTCCGCTAAGCGATTAAAAGAAGCCATCAAAGGAAAAGATATTAAGAACTTCTTCGAATACGCTTACGAACGTTGTGAGCGCATCAAGAACAATGTATCGCCACAAACCTACAGAGCTTATAAAATGAACATTCAAAAGTTCGAGAAGTTTTTAGGCACAAACGAAATCTACTTTGAGGATATTACGTTTACCGTTTTAAATGACTACATCAATTATATGAGCAATCGTTTAAAGAATGGCTCAACAACAATGCATTTTGCCTTAAATATTTTAGCGATAATGTTTAAAGATGCCATCCGAGAAGAAATCATCACATTGCAAACCTATCCATTTGCCAGTGTAAAAATCAAACGAGAAAAAGGAAAAAGACAGTTTTTAAATAAAGAACAAATCGAGCAGCTTAAAAATTATAAAATCCCACATATTCAAACCGATGTATTTTTCCGAGATATGTTTATTTTTAGTTGTTATGCAGGTGGATTACGCTTTAGTGATGTCGTTACGTTACAATGGAAAAACTACAACGAAGCAGAACAAAGAATAAGCTTAGATATCCGAAAAACACATCGTTCACATCAATTTAAGATAGGACAAACGGCAATCGAAATTTTAAATAAATACAAAACTGAAAATAGCCAACCGGATGATTTTATTTTTCCGATTATTCAAGATGATGATTTCTTCTTAAAAACCAGAGAATACCAAGCAAAATACATTTCTAATAAAAATGCATTATGTGGTCAGAAACTACGTCGAATGGGAAAAGAATTAGAATTTCCTTTTTCGTTACAGTTCCATTTAAGCCGACACACTTTTGCAACACAAGCCTTAGCTAACGGGATGCGTATTGAGAATTTATGCTAAAATCGTAAACGAAGAATTAGATAAAGCAGTAGAGAAGTATATTTTGTAAATTAAAATAATTGTTAAATTACACTATATTGCGTTAAAATCATAGCTTTGTATAAACTATATTTTTAACCATATTTATAATAAATAATGGATCAACTTGATTTATTTGCTGAACCTAAAAACCCTTATGAACCAATTCAAATAATGAATGGTTCATATATCTATATTGACAATTTTTTTAATAGGATTGAAGCAGACTTTTTCTTAAATGATTTTATAAATAACATCGTTTGGGAACAGCAATCTATGAATATGTATGGTAAAATTATTCCTTTTCCCAGGTTAACAACTTGGTATGGCGATAATGATAAACCTTATACTTTTTCAGGAATTACTTTACAACCTCACCCTTGGAATGAATCTTTATTAAAAATTAAAAGTAGAATAGAACCTTTAAGTGGTGTAAATTTTAATAGTGTATTACTAAATCGTTATCGTGATGGTAATGATTCTATTTCATGGCATACCGACGCCGAAAAGGAACTAGGTAATAACCCAGTAATTGCTTCAGTAAACTTTGGAGAAGAACGTGTCTTTCAGTTAAAACACAAGGATACAGGTGAACGTATTGATATACCATTAAAACATGGTAGTTTATTAATTATGATGGGTGAATTACAACATTTTTGGAAACATCAAGTTCCAAAATCTAAAAAAACTATGAAAGAACGTGTTAACTTAACTTTCCGTGTAATAAAATAATGAGTAATAACTTCATTCAAAAAGTTTCCAATTTATCACCATTAAACTTTTCAAATATTAGAAAATTAGCAAATGAAGAATTAAATCATTTGTCTAAAATTGAGAAGGATCAATTATGGGATAAATTAGATCGTGGAGTAGCTCTTTTAGATAGTCACGAGTTACTATGCCAATATTTATGGTCTTTTGGAAATATGCATCAAGCTAAATTGTTAGATGCATTTAAATATTTACCTAAAAATTTGATTCAGCAGCCTTTTGAAGTCATTGATTGGGGATGTGGTCAAGCAATGGGAACGATTAATTTGTTGGATTTTTTACAAATCAATAGTTCAATTAGTAATGTAAAGAAAGTTACTTTGATAGAACCTTCAGAAATGGCTTTGGATCGTGCTGTTGATTTAGTAATGTGTTATCAAAATCAATATGATTTTGAATTAAAATCTTATGCCCGCTTCTTTGAAGATATAGACAAAGTTGAATTATCTTCCCATTCAGAGTTTCCTATTATTCATATATTTTCTAATATTCTTGATGTTGCTCAAATTGATTTAAAATATTTAGCTTCATTAGTAGATGGCAATAAAAATAAAAATCAATTCTTAGTTTGTGTTGGACCGTTAAACCCAATGAATCAGCGTATTGATGCATTTTTAAATTATTTCAGCCTTAAAAATAGAAATACAATACACCAATTCGAGGATAGTTATTATAGAGATAAATGGACGAATAAAACAAAGATTTATGAATTAGTAGCTGATAATGAACCGCACTTAATTCCAATTGAATATTATCCAGCAGTGCAGTTTACAGCTGCTTATGAATTAGATATTATTCAACAACTTCGTAAAGCACATAAACTTAGCATTGATTATGGCTATTTTGATACAGTAGCACCTTTTGATATTGGAGCTTCTGTATATGATGACATCAATCCTGTTTTAGCTGTATTAAATAATATTATTTGTCGTGGAATTCCTACGAAAGCTAGTCCTTTCGTGGAGAGTGTTTTTGCTTCTCATTTTGATTTAAGTAAAAAAACGGATAATCGTTTCGTAATCGAATATGAGCAGAATGAAACGATAAATATAGATCAATTAAAATCTATTGTTGAAAATGGAGTTGATAAAAACAGCTCTAATAATTTGGAATTAATTCAGCATATATATGCACCAATTGCCATTGCACGTTTTCAAAAAGTTTTAGTCGAAGCTATATTGACGGGACATTTAGAGATTGAATCAGAAAAATGGGAGTTCTTAATCGAAGAAAAAGATGTTCCTTTTGCGTATATAGCAATTGAAGACTTTAAAACGATGTATGATAACCTCATAAGTTTAACGCAAGATTATGAGCATTTAGTACTACCTGAAATTAGTCTTACGGTGATTAATACATCTGTTTTTAATTCTTCAGCATTACATTTAGGAAATGAAGTTCATCAAAAAGCGAATCAAAGTATACGTAATAAAACATACGACTTAGTTTTTACCTTGAGTTTAAGTAAGTCTAATGTTTATGAAATTGAAGATTTTAGTCAATACAAAGCGAAAAACAATTGTTATTTCAATTCGTGTACAGCCATAACTAAAAAAGCTAAACGATATATTTATACAACTGATTTAATAGTTTATAAAAATTTAGTAACCAAAGATCAAGGAGGTAATTATTCGGATATTATCGAGACGAAAGAAAAATTAGAATATTTCGTTCAATTGTTGTTTAGAAAAGTTGCTTTCAGACCTGGTCAATTACCTATACTGGATCGTGCGATGCAGCACAAACCTGTTATTGGATTATTACCTACTGGTGGAGGTAAATCATTGACTTATCAAGTTGCAGCTATGTTACAACCTGGGGTTACAATGATTATCGACCCTCTAAAATCTTTAATGAAAGATCAATACGATGGTCTAATTAATATAGGAATAGATAGTGCAGGTTATTTAAATTCATCACAATCTTCAGTAGAGAAAAAAGCTGTTGAATCTCAATTAGAAAATTCACAATTACAATTTATTTTTCTCTCACCTGAGCGTTTAGCGATCTATTCATTTCGTGAGCGATTAAAACACATGCACGATTATAACGTGTATTTTGCTTATGGAGTAATTGATGAAGTGCATTGTGTTTCTGAATGGGGACATGACTTTAGATTCTCCTATCTGCATTTAGGTAGGAACTTATATAATTATGTGCGTTCTAAGAATAAGGAAATTTCGTTGTATGGTTTGACCGCTACTGCTTCTTTTGACGTATTAGCAGATGTTGAACGTGAGCTATCAGGAAATGGTGCATTTGATTTAGATGCAGATACCATTGTTCGTTATGAGAATACTAATAGGTTAGAACTTCAATACAAAATTGAAAAAGTGCCAATTGAGTTTGAAGTAGATCAATATTACGACAAAAATAAAGTACTTGATCAAACTCTACCGAAAGCTTTAAATATTTCAAATTCATTTAAAGCTTTTGAATCTAAAGGAGATTTCTTAAAGGATTATATTGAACAGGTTCCACATTATTTTAATCAATTGATTGAAGATAAAAATGTGAAATTGATCAAAGACAGTTTCTTTGATCGTCAAGGAAATAATACGGGTATTGAAGAAAAATTGGTAACACAAATGCCAGAGGATTATTTTTCTTCAAGATCAAAATATGACCAAGCAGGAATCATTTTTTGCCCTCATGTAAATGGGACAGGAATATCTGTTAGAAAAAATAAAGAAAGATTTGAAAGATCAATCCAAGATGTAGCTTCATTTTCTGGGCAAGATGATGATTCGTCATCTATGGATAATCTCGAAAAATTTAGAGACAATAAAAGTCCATTAATGATAGCAACTAAAGCTTTTGGAATGGGAATTGACAAACCGAACGTTAGGTTTACGGTGAATATGAATTATTCGAGTTCATTAGAATCATTTGTTCAAGAAGCAGGTCGTGCAGGTCGTGATAAGAAAATGGCATTGGCAACAATTTTTGTTTCAGATTATGCTTTAGCTTCGATTAAAAGAAATTATACTGAAAATGGTTTTCCTATCTCAATTCTAAAAAATAAATGGTTTCATGAGGCTGATTTAAAACAAATTTTGAATCATTACAACTTAGATATTCCAGATGATTACATTTTAAAAGCAAATCCTGTACAAGATATTGTAAAGCTTAAATGTATTAAGGATAATAAGATGTTTGGATTCAAGAAATGTTCTGAAGCATGTACTGAATTTAAACGTTGCCAATTAAGAAAAGTTCCTGATGAAGCGAGAGGTTGGAAAGCTGAAAAAGAATTAATTGAAGATTTAAGAAATGCCAATCTAAATATTAGTAAAAAGAATTTTGAATATCTCAATCCTGACTACGGTACAGTAATGTTTTTCTTTAATGAATCTTTTAAAGGGGATATTGCCGAAAAAACTTTTATGCATCAATTATTAAATGTAATGGATGTTAAAGTTGGTGAGAAAGAGAGAGTAACATACAAAGGATTTTTAACACCGTTATTAGAAGCTGAAGAAAAGAAAGATTTGGTGGTTTATGTACCATATTATGATGGTAATTCCATTGATTTATCTAAAGCAATTTATCGCATGTGTTGTATTGAATTGATTGAGGATTTTACACAAGATTATGCGAATAATGAATTTAGAATCTTAGTTAATAATAAAGAAGAAGGCGGATATTATAAAGGTTTATACAACTTCCTATTGAGATATTTTACTGCAGACAGAGCAATATTAGAGGTAGAAAAGGCAAAAGATTTTGAAATCAAAAATGACAATGATCCTGAAATTACTAAAGAAATCTATAGGTGTTTAGCTTATCTTACATCTTTTGTTTACGACAAAATATCAGAGAAACGTAAAAGGGCGATTGATGACATGCGTAACTTTTGCATGGTTGGTTTAGAAAATAAGGATAATTGGATAGTTTCTAATGAAAAACTGAAAGATGATTTATTCTATTATTTCAATTCCAAATACGCAAAGCCTGATTATACATTAGACGACGGAACACCGTATTCACTTTTAGTAGATACGGATGAGGGAAAACAATCAGACACTGAAACGGTTTTTAAATATTTTCGTGTAATAGAAGACGAATTAGTAGGTACAGGAACCCCATTAGATAATGTTCGACATTTGTATGGTGCTGTTCGTTTAATCAGTCGTTCTTTAACCGATACGAACCCAACGTTGTATTTGTTAGAAGTATTTTGTTTGGCTTATTTAGGAACAAAAAACAATGAAAATTTAAAGAATCAATTAGCTCAACGTTATGCAGATGGAATGCTTGATTTTTCAGAACGATTTAATTCCCAAAAAGAATTTTGGAAGTTTTTTGAATTGTATAATAAACAATTAGAAAACTTATTGAAAGCTAAAAAATTAAAAGAATTACAAGATAACACAACATTGCAAGTACATAGCAACCAAATAAGTACTGTCATTTCAAACTATTTAAACAATGAATAATATCAATATAAATAATACACTTGCAGAATTAGAAGATAATTTAAAAAAAATGGATTCTGCTAGATCTCAAGTTTTAAATCTTAGTCAATTAGTGAGTCAATTAACAGAGGCTTACGCTGATACATTAGGTCAACTTAAAAAAATAGAAAGTTCTATTCATTACGACGAAAAGTATTTTGAAAAGAAATTTGGAAAAAGTATCAATGAATTAGATGCAAATATCAATTTACTTCAATCTAAAGTAGTAGATCATAATAATTCTGTGAATTCTATTCACGAAAAAGCATCAAAAGATTTCATTAATAGTTTAAAAAAGAGCGAAGAAAAAGTAAAATTATATATCGACGATATTAAACCAACTTTAGAAAAAGTTCAAACGGAATTCAAGAATAAGAATGAAGAAATTATTGTTGATTTAAAACAAAAGATTAAAGAAGTAATTGAAACTTCTTCTGAGAAGATAAATGAAATTAAAGGTCTTGATTTATTAAAAGAAATTAATTCTATTGAAAGTACAACTAAGGAAATCAATTCAAATTTTGACAATGTTTTTAGTTCTTTAGATAATATTCAAAATACGCAACATTTAAATTTTGAAAATATTCTAACGGAAAACAAAGAACTAAAAAATGAGATTCAAAATTTAAAGTCAGAATTGAATTCAAAATTCGAAAAATCAGACACAAATTTCAAAATACTTTTAGCAGCTATTGTTGTTACATTACTTGTAACAATAGTTATGAAATTTATATAATTTAAAAGAGAGTTTTATACTCTCTTTTTTTTGTAGAGCAATATATCGAATAAGGAAGTTTTAAATATCTTTGGCGACACCTTTTGTCTTTTTAAAGTTTTAATTTACATCAAATTACACTATAAAAGGTTAATTGCTAAAACTTAATTTATGATGAAGTATTTGATAAAAGAAACTGTACAATTCAAAGAGTTTACACAAGTTGCTTTACACAATGTAAAGTCAGAAGAATTTGATATTATAGAGGTTCAACCTCTTACAAATGACGGGTATTGTCAAGCATTAATTGACAAAATATTTGAGATTTCTCATTCTGAAATTGCTGATTTTATCAAACATCAACTTTTATATGCAAAAGATAAGCTACATTGGATTAATAAGTTTGAAAAGTTAGTTTCAGTAAATGAATTTCTGTTTGAAAAAGGAAGAAATAAAACTCGTTTAATGAAAATTTATACTTCAACAGAAATAATTCGATTAGGTTTATATAAACCAATAGAGATTAAAGACGAGGACAAACCAGCACCAAGATTTATAAATGCCGAATCAGAAGAACGCTATTTTTCATTCACTAAAACGAGTAAAGAAGTTGATTTAATCGATGATTATTGTGATAAAATTCTATTTCTAACCAACGAAAAATACGAGTATGAACAAGCGAATATTCATTTTATTAATCCAAAATTAAAAGACTACGCTGAACAATGCGAAAAGAAAATCAGTCAATTACAAAATACAAGATTAATTAAAGAAGAATTAAAAGACAATCAACTTGAGAAAATGATTTATAATAAACTTAGGTTTTATGGAAACGTAAATCAACTGGTTGATATATTTTATCAAATGTCTAGAGAACTTTTTGTAGATGGAAAACCATTTTTAGATGGAAATCTCAATGATATCGCAAAAGTAATTGTGTCCAATTTTGTTGATAAAGATGGAAACGAATTAAGCCTAAAAACCGTTCGAACAATTTTAACTCCATCACGAGAAGATAAACGACCAAATGTAAATAAGCGAATAGATATAGATAAATTGCTTTAAAGCATTCAATCCTAACTTACTCAGTTAGGATTTTTTTTGCTCAAAAAGGTCTTATTCAAAAAATAGCAAGTCTTTAACCAATCATAGATAAACAGTTAGTTTCAAAATTATTTTGGTCTTATAAGACCAACTTAAGACCTGGCGACTTTTTTTTCTGTACTTCATTTGTTCCATAATCTTAAAACAAGAAAGAAAATGGAAGCAATCATTTTAACAAAAGAACAATACGATGCGATCGTATTCCAATCAGAAGAAATCACTAAAAAATTAAACAAAGCATTAGCAGCTAAACAAGAAACATTTATGGATAACCAAGAGTTTCTAATGCTTATGAAAATTTCAAAACGTACAGCTCAAACGTGGAGAGATGAAGGAAAGGTTTCATTCTGTCAAGTAGGCAACAAAATCTACTACAAAATGTCTGATGTCGAAAAGTTATTGAACGAACACTACAACAAATCATTCTCTAACAAACGCTAAAAATTAGAGTATCGGCATCTAAATCAAATTGGCATTACAATTCGCAGACGAGCGTCAATCCATTGAGAGAAGCGCAAAAATGTTTACCGACCATCGGGAGTGATTTAAACATTTTAGTGAAACGAAATGATGATTGACCGTCGAGAATTGAAGCCTTGATTTTTTTGGTTCCTTTTTTCATCAAGGAAAAAAGAACAAATAAATACAAAAGTCTAACATCTCAAATCTCAATACTATGAACATAAAATTCACCTTATTCCAAAACTTCAACGAAGTCATCAACACTGTTCCAATTGAGCAAATCG
Organism: Empedobacter sp. UBA5987; assembly: GCF_002429865.1. Taxonomy (NCBI): domain Bacteria; kingdom Pseudomonadati; phylum Bacteroidota; class Flavobacteriia; order Flavobacteriales; family Weeksellaceae; genus Empedobacter; species Empedobacter sp. UBA5987. Next base: position 495 of record NZ_DJBB01000032.1, on the reverse strand, counting down.
TAACAGAAATCAAAGAAGGAACTTACAAAAGCCAAATCCTGTACTTGCGTAAATCCTTAGAACAAGGAAAAATGGAACCATACGAAAAAGCAAAGAAATCATTACTAGCTTTTACACCAAGTGCAACATTTAAAGGCGGTAGAAAATTAGAATACCTCCAAAATTACAATCAACTAATCGTCCTGGATATTGATAAAGTAGAAAAAAATAAGCTTGCCGAAATCAAACAAAAAGCGATTGAATTAAGTACAACATTTATGGCATTTATTAGTCCATCAAACAACGGGTTAAAGCTATTCATCAAGGTTTCAACCAATCAAGACGAACACAAAAATACGTACAACATTGTCAAAGAATTTTACGAAAAAGAGTTAGAAATCGAAATCGATAAATCCGGTAAAGACGTCACTCGTTTATGTTTCTATTCTTATGATCCAGAAATCTATTTTAATCCAAACGCAGAAGTTTTTTCGTGTCATTCTGATTTCTATGACA
>NZ_DJBB01000073.1:0-28243 GCF_002429865.1 Empedobacter sp. UBA5987 | reverse complement strand
CTTTTGAGACAGCCTCTTTTTTTTATTAATATAATCCTTCACTCTTTTCACAATTCTTCCGCCAATAACTGATCACCTTTTTTTCTAACACTTTTATATGCTCTATAACACACATATAAAATAATCAGTACAAAAATAAACGCCAAAGGAGCCAATACAATTGCCGTAATACTTAATACAATAGAACTAAACGTTTCACCTGTATTAACCAAAAAATTTCCAGCTCCCGCAGTTGTGGTGGTCGAAACAGCTCTTGCAGCAGCAGTTGTACCGCTAATCGCAGCCGCAGTTCCTCCTCCTGCTATAATCGCCAAAGCCCAAGTTGCAACTTCGTTCATTTCTGGCATCGTAATTCCAACCGCTATTGTTCCTGCAATTCCAGCTAAGGGAACCGCAATCGTATCCAACAAATTATCAATAATTGGAATATAATAAGCTCCAATTTCCACTAACATCGCTACACCAAGTGTTATAAGAGCTGGTGTACTCCCAACCCACATCCAATTTTCGTCGAGATTAATAAAACTTCCTGCAAATTTGACAGCTAAACTCAATATAAATAAGGGAAGAAAAATCCGAAAACCAGCAGCGGCGGCTAATCCTATTCCGAGAAATAACGAAAAAATAGTAGACATTGAGATTAAATCGTTCATAGTTTAGTATTTTATAATAGTTCTGATCTTATAAATATAATGATAAAAAAGATAAAGTTTTTATATTTTTTTCTTTCCTTTGCATCCGATTAAGAGAAACCAAGTACTGCAAAGTACTTTTTTTGTATAAATAAACCTAAATGTTTGAGTTACATCTAAATAATCGAATAATAAATCAATCATTTTTTAAATGCATCGATAATTATTTCTTTTCTCAAAATCAATCAACCAAAACTTCTTCACGACAACATTTAAAATTTTGCAAGAATCGATTTCTTTTTATTTTAATTTCTGATAGGAAAATTTTATCTTTAAGGAAATTTTACGAGAACTCTTGCAATGGAAACATCAAACGAAATTAAAAAAAATAATAAAACAAAAATGCTAGTAATAGGAATTGCAGGAGGAACAGGTTCGGGAAAAACAACTGTTGTAAATAATATTTTAAGAGATCTTAACGCGGAAAGCGTTATCGTTATTTCTCAAGATAATTATTATAAAGATCATCCTGAATTATCTTTTGATGAACGTTCTAAGATCAATTTTGATCACCCAAGATCAATTGATTTCGAATTACTAAAAGAACATGTCGCTTTATTGAAAAATGGCGTATCAATAGAACAACCTGTCTATTCGTTTATTACGCATAGTCGCAAGGAAGAAACGATTTTAACCCATCCACAATCGGTTATTATTGTAGAAGGAATTTTGGTATTGACTGACCCAGATTTACGCGATTTATTTGATGTAAAAATCTTTGTTCATGCAGATTCTGATGAGCGTTTAATTCGTCGTGTACGTCGTGATATCCAAGAACGTGGGCGCGATTTGGATGAAGTTTTAACGCGTTACCAAAAAACGTTAAAACCTATGCATCAGCAATTTATAGAACCATCTAAAAACTATGCAGACATTATTATTCCGAATATGAAAAAGAAAAATTCTGTCGCAATCAAAGTTTTATCAACTGTAATTAAAGAAAAACTCAACTCGAAAACTACTGTATAATGAAAGAAAAATCGGAAGAAATCTTTGACGAAGAACTTACACCAGAAGTACCGAAAAGAAAAATTAAGGATACACGTGTATTCAAATTTGTTTGGAATCGTTACTTTGTTCTAACGGTTGCGTTTGCTGTTTGGATGATTTTTTTCGATCAAAATTCTTTTTTCGTACATCGCGAGTTGGATAAACAAATCAAATTATTAGAAGTTGATCAACAATATTACCAAGAACACTTGGATACTGAGTCTGAAAAATTAAATCAACTAAATAGTAATCCTGCTGAAATTGAAAGGATTGCAAGAGAAAAGCATTTCTTGAAAAAAGATGATGAAGATATTTTTATCATTCAGCAAGAAAAAGTTACGAAGCCACAAAATAAAGAAAATGAGTAAGTTATTTGAAAATTTTGATTCTATTTCTGAAAAAGAATGGAAAAATAAAGTTCAAGTCGAGCTAAAAGGTTTAGAATATAATGAAACTTTAGTTTGGGGAACGAACGATCAAATAAATGTAAAACCATTATATACAAAGGATGATGTCGATTATTCGGCTGTACAACCTTTACCAAAATCCTCAAAAGATTGGAAAATTATTTCGAAATATACTGGAAATAAAAACCAAGATTACAGCTTTTTGTATGGATATTTGATTAATCAAAATCAAATTGATTCATCGTTAGAACTTCCTAATTATCTGGATTTATTTATTAAATATGATGAGACTTCTGATTTAAAATCGCTTGAAAATCTTCCAAATCTGAAATATTTAGATTTAGATATGTATGGATATTTGGCACAGAATGGACTTTGGCAAAATGATTCAGAAAAAGCATCAAAAGAATTGGTGAAAGAAGCTTTGGCATTGAAAAATTTCGAAAAAGTAATTTCAATTCAAGGAGATGTTTATCAAAATGCTGGTGCAAATCATGTTCAACAAATCGCGATAACACTTGCGCATGCTGTAGAATATTTAGAAAATTTTGGAGCTGATATTGCGGACAAAATCTATTTTAAATTCGCTGTTGGAAGTAATTATTTCTTCGAAGTTGCGAAATTAAGAGCATTTCGCTTTTTATGGAAAATGATTTTGGAGCAATATAATAAAGAAAGTGAAGCATTTATTTTCACTTCAACATCCGATCGCAATAAATCTAAATTAGATATTTACAACAACGTTATTCGCTCTACAATAGAAGCTTCTTCGGCTATCTTCGGATCAAGTGACGCTATTTTTGTTGGATCATATGATGAAGTTAATAAAGAGTCTGATTTTGGATTAGAATTAGCCGCAAAACAACAATTATTGTTACAAAAAGAATCTTATTTGAATCAATTTACTGATCCTGCTGCTGGTTCTTTCTACATTGAAAGTTTGACAAATCAAATGGCTGAAAATGCGTTAGAATTGTTTAAAACAATACAAAATGTAGGAGGTTTTGTAAATGCTTTACAAAATGAAACTATTCAAGATTTTATTTACACAAGCGCGAAAAAAGAGCAAAAAGATTTCGATGAGCAAACCATTAAATTAATTGGTGTAAACAAATTTAGAAACCCTGCAGATGTGATTGAGAAATCGCCAAAAGAAAAAGTGGTAAAACAAGCACTTTTTGTTCCGATTGTTCCAACTCGTTTGGCAGAAAAAGAGGAAAAAAAATAGTTTTTACATGAATTGGATGCCAATTTCATTAAAAGAACTTAATAATATAATCGAAACTTCAGTAGCTGTGATGGATACTGAAGTTTTGTGTTTAATAAAATAATATTTTACGTCAAAAAATAACATTTTGAATCCAACTATTTTAACAAAAGAATTTCAAGATTATCTGAAAATAATCGAACATGAAGACATCAAATCTATAGGTTTGAAAAAATCGTTGTTTGAGGAAATTTCTTCTGCTGAAATTGCACAACAATTGAAAGGAATTCAAGTTTCAAAACATAAATTTCCAACACTTTATTCGACAGAAAATATTTATTTTCCGCCTTCAATTAATTTGGAACAAGCAAGTTCAGAAGCCACAGCAAATTATAAATCAACTTTAGTTAAAGGAAAAAATTTGATTGATTTAACCGCAGGTTTTGGAATTGATACCATGGCTTTTGCAAAGAATTTTGACAAAGTATATCACATCGAACAAAATCCTGAATTGAGTGAGATTGTACAACATAATGCTAAAATTTTAGCGCCAAATTTAGAAACCTATACAGGAACTTTTCAGTCTTTTTTTGAAGAAAATCCTACATTAAAATTTGATGTTATTTATCTCGATCCAGCAAGAAGAAATTCGAGCGGAAGAAAATTTATTTTGGAAGATTTAGAGCCAAATATTTTAGAATGGATTCCAACTTTTTTCGAAAAAACAGAGAAAATTATCATCAAGCTTTCGCCTTTATTAGACATCACTTCTACCCTACAACAAATTGATTCAATTTCTGAAATACACATTGTTGCATTAAAAAATGAAGTGAAAGATTTTCTAATCATTTTAGATAAAAATTCTTCAACAAAAAACCCTTTGATAAAAGCTGTTAATTTAGAAAATAATCAATCCGAATTTTCTTTTCATTTTGAAGAAGAATATAGTGCGAATGCAAGTTTTGGAGGAATTCAACGTTATATTTACGAACCAAATGTTGCGATTCTAAAAACTGGTGCTTTCAAATTATTGAGCGAAAAATTCAATCTTCATAAACTTCATCAGAATACTCATTTGTATACTTCGAATGAACTTTTAGAGAATTTTCCTGGAAAAATTTACTTGATTGAAGAAGAAATTAAAAATCAAAAAAAAGAAATTCTAAAAACAAAAGCGAATTTATTAGTCAAAAATTACAATCAGCCAATAGACGTTATCAAGAAAAAATTCAAAATTATTGATGGCGGTACAACAACTTTAATTTTTACTCAAAGCATTGATGGGTTTCATATTCTAAAAACTTCACGAGTTTAGTTGGGTTTCGAAAAAAGTTGTGTTAATTTTATACAACAATTTTCAACCTTAAAAAATTACACTTGAAAATCATCAATAAAATTGAAAACTTTATCTACGGAGAAGCGCTTTCAGATGGCTTAAAAACTTCTTTAGCGATTATCATTCCACCTATCGTAGCCAGCTTATTTGGCGATTTATATGCCGGTGTAACAATAAGTCTTGGTGCAGTTTTAGCGCACATGACGGATACACCTGGTCCATTTAAAGAACGCCGAAACCTGATGTGGCTTTCCGTACTCTTGATTTTCCTTGTTTCGTATTTCACCAAAACGATTAATAGTTACCCAATATTTCTAGGTATTTGTTTAACAGTTATCGTTTTCTTTTCTAACATGTTAACCGTTTGGGGACAACGTACAAGTGCGCTTGGAATGGTCATTATGATGTCAATGGTAATGAATATGAATGATTTACGACATGAGTTAAGTCCTCTTCATATTGCGCTTTTTGTGACGGCTGGAGCAGCTTGGTACACTATTTTTAGTCTAGCTATTAGCACCTTTCGTCCTTATCGTATGGCGCAGCAAAACTTAGCTGATACAATGATTCATATTTCTGAATACATTCGAATCAAGGCTTCTATGTTTGATAAAGACTCAAATTATGATGATATTATCAAAAAATTAATCGACGAACATGTTGTCATTAACGAAAAACAAAGTTTAGTTCGTGAATTAGTTTTTTCGAATAAAAAATTGGTAAAAGACCAGACACCAATTGGGCGTTCGATTGTGTTTATTTTCTCCGATTTAATAGATATTTTCGAGAATATTACAGCAAATCAATATGATTATGTGAAAATTCGAGAAGTTTATGGCGATACAAAAGCAATGCGCAAAATCTATAATTTAATGAATAAATTAGCGCATGAACTTAAAATGATTGCTTATCATATTAACTCGAACAAACGTCCTAAACAATCAACTTTTGACTTTGAAGTTGAGTTAAAAAAGATTGATGATGCCATCAAAGAATTATATGCAGAAGGACAAAAACCAATCGTTTTATCTAAAATTTATATCAATCTAAAGCAAATTGTTTATAAAATAGAGTTTATTCATAAGTTTTTTTATGATGATTCGTTCACAGAAAAAAAGAAAAATCCACTGGATCATGCCGAACATTTTGAACCTACAGTTGATTATTCTTTACGAAAATTAAAAGATCATCTGAATCTAAAATCTTCAATTTTTAGACATGCAATTCGTGCATCAATTGTAATGTTATTAGCTTATGGTGTCACGTTTATTATTCCGATGACTTACCATAGTTACTGGATTTTGATGACAGTTTTAGTAATTTTAAAACCTGGTTTTAGTGTAACAAAAAAACGAAACTTTCAGCGTTTGAAAGGAACAATTGGCGGTGGATTAGTTGGAGTTTTAATATTATTGATAATTCCTCAACACAGTATCCGATTTGCTTTAATGCTTATTTTCATGTTAATGGCCTACACTTTTATTCGTCACAAATATGCAATTGGTACATTTTACTTAACCGCGTATATTCTTATTTCGTTTAGTTTTTATTCGCAAAAAGATTCATTGTATATTATTCAAGAACGTTTTATTGATACACTTGTTGGAGGATTTATGGCGTTTATTTCGAGTTATTTGATTTTACCAACTTGGGAAAAAAATAATATGAACGAATATATTCAAAAAGCATTGATTGCAAATTATGAGTTTATCTATTTGGTTTTTAAAAAATTAGCCGACAACGAAGTTTCTACAACAGATTATAAATTAGCTAGAAAAGATGTTTTTATTGCAATGGCAAATATTAATTCAGTTTTTCAGCGTGTAATTTCTGAACCGAAAGGAAAACAAGAAAATGCTAACGTACTGAATAAATTCACCATTTTCAATCAATCATTTGTCTCATATTCAGTTGGTTTAGTTAAAATTTTAAAGAAAAACAATTCCGTTATTTTAACTTCAGAACATATTCGATTGATGAAGAAAATTTTGCAATTATTGTTACAAAACATTCGGCTTTATGGCGAATATGAAACAGAAAATTTACCTAAAACAATAGAATTTGGAGAAAAAACTGTTGCATATACTGAAATTGAAACAGAGGCTTTGCAAAATGATTCTGAACTGATTGAAGATCTATTAGAGTATTTATACGAGATTGCTTACGATTTCACAAAAGTTGGTCACGTTTTTGTGAAAGAACAACCGTTAAAAGAATAATAAATGACAATCATTCAACTGTTTAAAAATCTACGTCCATTTGTAAAACCTTATCGTTCTTTGGTTGTCGCAACTTTGCTCCTAACCTTAGTTGGATCTTTTACGTCACAGGTAAACGCCCTTATTTTACAGTATACCGTAGATTCTATAAATGGTTTGGTTGAAGCTGGAAAAGGATTAAAAGAAGGTCTGAAAATCATTTCGTTTATTTCAATTGTTTTGATGACAAAAGAAATCTTGAATGCTTTTATCACATTTGGTCAAAAATATTATGGTGAAAAGCTTAGAATCTTAGTTTCACAAGATTTAGCACAAACCATTATCGAAAAGATTTTGACGTATAGAATGGCATTTTATACAAATCAAGATAATCAAGCAGGAAAACTTCAAACCCGTATTGACAGAGGAATTGAAAGTTTGACACGTTTAGTTCAAAACTTTTTTATCGATATTCTTCCACTTTTTGCCAATTCAATTGTTGCTTTAATTTTAATGTTCAATGCTAATTTTTATGTTGGATTGGTTGGACTTTGTATCGTTCCGATTTATTTCATTATCACGCAACAGCAAGCGAAAAAGCTGAGTGGTTGGCGACGAAACTTAAGAGGTTATCGTGAACAAAAATCACAAGGAATTATCAGCATAATTGATTCAATTACAGTAATTAAATCATTTAACCGAGAAGATATAGAAGGTAAAAAACAACTTGATTTGCAAAAAGAATTGACGAATAATCAAATGCAAACACGCAAAACAAGCTTCTTTTTTGATGGTTTAAAATCTTTTATCGAGCAGTTTGGCGTAGTGATTATCATTATTTTAACTTCGTATTTGGTTCTTGACGGACAAATGACAATTGGTGCAATTATGTTTCATATTTTGTTGTTTAACAACGTTTCTGCGCCTATTCGTCAACTGCATCGTATTTACGATGAAATGAATGATGCTATGATTTATTCCGAAAGTTTCTTTGGAATTTTGAAAGCAGACAATGAAAAAGAATCATCTGGGAATTATCTTCCAACAAATCTAAAAGGAAAATTCGAAATCCAAAATGTTGACTTTTCTTATCCAAATGGTTACAAAGCCTTGAAAAATATCAACATGACAATTCAACCCAATAAAATTACTGCTTTAGTTGGTTTGTCTGGTGCTGGAAAAAGTACAGTGATTAATTTGTTAGATAAATTTTATCAACCTGATTCTGGAAAAATTCTACTTGATGGAATTGATTTAGAAGAATATGACACGCAATTTTTACGTGATAATATTGGGTTGGTTTTACAAAAAAATCACATTTTTAATGGAACAATTGAAGAAAATATTCGTTATGGAAATGTAAACGCAACTTTCGGAGAAATAGAAGATGCTGCAAAACGCGCTTATATTCATGAACAAATTATGGACTTGCCAGAAGGTTATCAATCCAAAGCCTTATTGTTATCTGGCGGTCAACAACAACGCATCGCCATAGCACGTATGTTTCTCAAAAATCCACCAATTATTTTTCTAGACGAACCTACTGCAAGTTTGGATGCAATTGCGACAGAACAGATTAAAAATAGTTTGGATGCCATCAAAAAAGATCGAACAGTTATCATTATTTCGCATAGTATTTCTCAAATTATCGATGCCGATTATACATACGTGATGAAACAAGGCGAAGTTGTAGAACACGGGATTCATGAAGATGTCTACAAAATGAACGGCACTTATAAAGAGATTTTTGATGCGATGGCAAAAAGCTTAAACATTGAAAAAATTGCCAAAACTTTTGACGATGAAGAAGAAGAAAATTATTAGCAATAATTTTATTATAAAACATTATAAATCACTATCTTTAAAGAGGTAATAGGATAGCGTATGAAAAAATTAGTTTATTTTATAGTTGGGGTATTGTTTTTTACCCAATCTTGCGAGCAAAAAAAAGAAGCTCCAAAAGAATTAGCGCTTAATACGATAACTTACGAAAGTGCTTTAGATGTTCCTGTAAATAAAGTTGGTGTTCTGATTAATGTAGATTCCCTTGGTTTTTTCGATTATAATTCTCAAAATTTAGATCAAAGCATTGATTCAAAATCAATTGAAAATCAGCTTAAACAAATAAATTCTAAATTTGATATTGTAAAAGTAATTCGTGATAAATCTGAAAAAATATTAAACGACAACAAGTACAATTATCAAATGATTGATAAATTTGATAAAAACTTAGTTCCAAATGAATTAATCACAAAGGAAAATGTAAATCAAGTTAAATTTAATGATTTAAAAAAAGCGATTAATCAAGATGATTTAGTTTTAATTAATGTAAAATCAGGGCTTGATTATGATCCTGCCAACAAACAGAAATATATCGCCAAAACATACGTCTACATTAATATTCTAGACCTTAAAAATAATGCTTTAAAATATAGCGAAACAATTGGTGGAACTAAGTATATAGACGAAACAATCAATAAAAGTACGACGGATTATTTAGAGAAAATGATGAAAGAGTCATTAAACGAAACGTTGGATATTATTGATAATAAATATTAAATACATTGAACTATGCGCCATTTTTTTGGCAACTTTTGGAAGTCCTGAACCCTTAAAAAGTTTCAGGATTTTTATTTTTAATGATATTCTAATATTGACTTTTATTCATGGTATATTTTTTGTTAATTTTATGCTAAAATTATAAGATGTCTATTATACGATATTTATCTTTTATTCCATTATTGACTTCTATTTCTGGATTTGCACAACAATTGATTGACCCGCAACTTCGATTGCCTGTTGAAAAAGCGATTGAGTCAAGTTATGAATTAAAAAATAAACAACTGGAAGTCGAAAAAAACAATTACCAATATGACGAAGTAAAAGGTAAACGACAACCAAATTTATCTGCAATTGCACTGGGTGGTTATCTAAACTCGAACGGAATCATCGATATTCCAACCAAATCAATCGATATTTTGTCCGCAGAATTGTTTTCGGGTAATCAAAAATTCAATACCTCAGCAGGATTATTTACTGTCGGAATTAACGCTACTCAAATTATATTTTCGGGATTACAAATTCCAAATGCTTTGAATGCTATTCAGGAAAAAAGTACTGCTTTAGATTATTTGAAAGAAGCTGAAAAAGAAACTATAACCAAAGATATTTTACAAACTTATGATCAATTGATGTTATTGGTCAAAGTAGAAGAATTAATTTCAAATTCTGCAAAACGATTGGATAAAGAACATCTTAAAGTGCAGAAAGCAATTCAAAATGGTTTAGCTATTCCATACGATCGGGAAAAAATAAAATTAGCAATTCTAGAGTTAGAAGCCCGACAAGTAGAATTGAACGGTAATCGACAATTGCTATACAAAAAATTAGAAATGTTGACGCATCTATCTGAACAAGATCTTCAACAAATTCAATACGAACTTACACCTATTGACATTCTTGCTTCAAGCTATACTTTAGAAAATAAAAAAGAGTTGAAAGCACTTGAACACTCTGTGAAAGCTTACGAATTTTTATATCAAAAAGAAAAAGGTTCGCACTTACCACAAGTTTTTGCATTCGCGAACACCAATTATACGTCAATTTTTGGAAGTCGTTTCAAATTAAAAGATGGTGATATATTAGGTGATGTTAATTTGAAAATAAACCAATTTTCGATGTTTCCTAATATTTTGATTGGTATTGGCGCAAAGTGGGAATTGTTGGATGGCGGACAACACAAAAATAAATTAGTACAAGCGAAAACTGACATTTTAATAAATGAAAACAAGTTGAAAGATTCCCAAGAAAAACTGAATTTATTATTAAGTAAAAACAAAATTGATTACGAAACTTCTACTGAAAAATTGAAAGTAAATAATCAACAAAATACCATTGCAACAAATAATTTAGAAATTGCTTCAAGACGATTTCAAGAAGGATTAATAGATGTAACCGAGCGTTTGGCTGCTGAAAATGATTATTACAAAGCCAATCTAGGTTATTATGCTCAAATCTTGGATCAACGCTCTAAAACCTACGAATTACTTCAAACTTCTGGAGAATTATTTAATCAAATCTCAAATTAAAATCATGAAAAATACACTATACTATATTTTTGCTTTAAGCGGATTAATACTTTTTACAAGTTGTAAATCATCTGACAAGGAAAATAAAAAAGAAGAGCAAACTATTTTTCAAGGTAAAATTGAGCGCGATCAAATTAGCGTTGTAACAAAAATCCCAGGAAAAATAGATCAAATATTAGTTCACGAAGGTGATGAAGTGAAAAAAGGACAAACACTTTTTGTCTTACAATTACCAGAAGTTGACGCGAAGAAAAGTCAAGCAGAAGGTGCTGTAAATTCTGCCGAAGCTCAATATGAAATGGCAAAAAAAGGTGCAACAGATAATCAATTGAAACAATTGCGTGCAAAAGTTGCTGGTTTGAAGGAACAATTAGATTATGCAGAAAAATCAAATCATAGACTAAAAAATATGCTTCGAGATAGTCTTGTTCCACAACAAAGTTATGATGAAGTTTATGCGAAATATCAAGGCGCTAAAAACCAATATTTAGCTGCAAAAGCGGAATTAGCTGATGCCGAAAATGGTGCGCGTGTAGAGCAACAACAAATGGCTTTGGGACAAAAAGAGCGTGCTTTGGGAGCTTTGCAAGAAGTAGATGTTGCTGAGGCGGAAAGATACATCAAAGCACCACAAGATATGACGGTTGAAACAATTAATCTAAAAGTTGGAGAATTAGCTTTGGCTGGATATTCTATTGCAAACGGGATTTTGGAAGAAACTACATTTTTTAGATTCACAATTCCTGAGAATAAAATCGGACAATTGCAAAAAAATCAAATCGTCAATTTAAAAGTTCCTTATAAAAATAATATGGTTTTGAAAGGTAAAATTGTTTCGATAAAAGTGCTTAATTCGTATGCTAATATTTCAACTGCTTATCCTGATATTGATCAACAACAATCGCAATATGAAGTGAAAGTTGTTCCTGTTGACTATAAACAAGCTGCTCAACTATTGACAAAAGCAAATGTAGTTTTGGATCTTAATGCTAAATAAATTCTGATGAAAACGATTTTTCATTTAATTATACGAGAATTCAAACTTTTCTTCAAGAATCCTGTTTTACCAATTTTATTCTTGGGAGCACCTATTATGTATGGTGTTCTGATCGGAAATGTTTATAAAAAAGGAAATGTAACCAATTTACCAATTATTGTTGTAGACGAAGATCATACGATGACAAGTCAGAAAATTATTCAGATGTTAGATGAAAATGAATCGGTGAAAGTTGCTGAAGTTTTACCTTCAACATTTGATTCTAAGAATAAAGCTTTAGCAATCGGAGCTGAAGTTGTGGTTGTTATTCCTCGAAACTTTCAGTCTGATGTACAACAAAAAAAATTACCTGAAATCGCTTATTTTGTAGATGCTTCAAATACGTTAACTTCTAATACAGCGGCAATCGCAATTACTACAGTTTTAACAACAATGAAAGCTGGTATTTCAATAGAAACAGCTCGAAAACAAGGTGTTCCAGAATATATTGCAACACAAAGCTACGAACCATTCAAATCAACGATGATTCGTCAAAATATCAGAAGTGGAAACTACTTATATTTTATGCTTCCAGGTGTTTTATTAACCGTTTTACAACAGGTTTTATTATTAGGTTTAGCACTTTCATTTGCTTCAGAATTTGAGAACAGAACATTTAATGAATTAATCTCAAAATCATCCAATCCATTTACCATTTTATTCGTCAAAACTTTTCCTTATTTATTTATGTCAGTATTTATATATATGCTGTATTATTGGTTCGGAATGTTTTATGACATGAAATTAGAAACCGAGTTTTGGCCATTCTTCACTTCTTCTCTTGCATTTATTTTAGCCGTTTGCTTTTTAGGATTTTTAGTCAGTATTCTCCTTCCAAGCCAACTAAAAGCAACCGAAGTTTTGATGGTTGTTGCAACACCAAGTTTCATTTTAAGTGGATTTACATGGCCTTTAAGTCAAATGCCAAAATGGATTCAAGCAATTGCAGATTGCATTCCATTAACACATTATTTGAAAATATTCCGAATACTTTTCATCGAAAAAGGCGATCCTACCCTAATTCAACCGCATTTAAATAATCTAATTGTAATAGGAAGTATTTGCTTTGTCTTATCTTTGGCTATTCTAATCGTTAAAATAAGAAAAGCTAAACAATCGATGAAACAAATCGAAACAGAAAAGATTTAGCATCTTTTTTTAATTTACAAAACAGATAATAAACCATGAATTTTCTTACAGTTGAAAATCTAACCAAATCATATGGAATCAGAACTTTATTTGAAGATGTAAATTTTCATGTAAATGAAGGAGACCAAATCGCATTCGTAGCAAAAAATGGAAGTGGAAAATCTACTTTACTTAAAATTTTAGCTGGATTAGAAACTGCCGATTCTGGCGAAGTTCGTCCAAATAAAGGTGTTAAAATCTTGATGTTGGATCAAAGTGATGACTTTGACGAAAACTTGAAAAGTGAAGAATATATTTTCAATCATTCGAATGAAGTTTTAGATGTTGTTCGTCAATATGAAAACATGATCGAAAATGACCCAACAAATCCTGATTTAATTGATTTAATGGGAAAAATGGATGTTTTAGATGCATGGAAAGTTGAGCCAACAATCAAAGAAATTTTATCAAAATTGAAGATTGATTTCTTGGATCAAAAAATTGGAAAACTTTCTGGTGGTCAGCGTAAACGTATTTCTTTAGCGAAGTTTTTGATTGATTTAAGTTTCGAAACTGGATATGTTCTTTTAATTTTAGATGAGCCTACCAACCATCTGGATATAGAAATGGTGGAATGGCTTGAATATTTCTTGAACAAAGAAAACAAAACATTGATTTTGGTTACGCACGATCGTTATTTCTTAGATGCAATTTGTACCAAAATTCTCGAAATGGAGGACAAAACATTGTATGTACATTCGGGAAATTACGAAACTTATATTACGAATAAAGCATTGCGTATCGAAAATCAAAATGCGACAATTGACAAAGCGAAAAACCTTTATCGTAAAGAAATTGAATGGATGCGCCGTCAACCAAAAGCGCGTACGACAAAATCTAAATCGAGAATTGATGCTTTTTATGATACTGAGAAAGCTGCCAAACATAAAATTGTTGACCAAAAAGTTAAATTAGAAATGGTGATGACTCGATTAGGTCAGAAAATCATTGAAATGGAAAACGTTTCTAAATCTTTTGGTGAAAAGAAAATTCTAGATAATTTCTCTTACATTTTTGCACGTGGTGGTAAAATTGGTTTAGTCGGAAAAAATGGTGTTGGAAAAACCACTTTCTTGAAAATGTTAGAAGGAATCGAAACGATGGATTCTGGAACAATTGAACGTGGAGAAACCTTAAATATCGGACACTTTAAACAAGATGGAATCGAATTTAAAGGCGACGAACGTGTCATTGAGTTTGTGAAAGATATTGCAGATTTTTTCCCTCTTTCTAATGGAAATGAAATGCGTGCAGAACAATTCTTAGAAATGTTTTTATTTACGCCAGAACAACAACATACATTCATCTCAAAGTTGAGTGGTGGAGAGAAAAAACGTCTGCAATTATTAGCAATTTTGTACAAAAATCCTAACTTTTTGATTCTTGATGAGCCAACAAATGATTTAGATTTACCTACTTTAACGGTTCTTGAAAGTTTCTTAGAAGAATATCAAGGTTGTTTATTAGTTGTTTCCCACGATAGATATTTTATGGATAAAGTGGTCGATGAATTGATGATTTTTGAAGGCGAAGGAAAAATTTCTCGTTATATGGGAACATATACAGAATATCACATCGAGAATAAAAACAAGCCCATAACTGACGATAAAAAGGCTGAAAAAGAAATCGTTATTCAGGAAAAAGTTGAATCGAAAGAGAAAAATGTAGAGACAAAACCAAAAAAATTATCGTTTAAAGAACAACGAGAATTAGAAGAAATTAATAAATCTTTACCAATTCTTGAAGCCAAAAAAGAAGAATTAACGAATTTACTTTCTGATCCAAATTTAGGCTACGACAAAATCACAACTATTGGAGATGAACTACAAAAAATTGTAGACGAATTAGAAGAAAAAGAATTCCGTTGGTTAGAATTAAGCGAATAAAAATATTGAAAAGGAACTTTTTTGAGTTCCTTTTTTTGTTTTTAAAATTTATGCCTATATTTACTCTATCAATCATCAGGAGTTTCTGAAAAATCAGAACACCAACCGAGCCAAAACCGCGCTACGGTGGTATAGAATGAGGGCAAACGCCAAAATAAAAGGTTATTCTCCACTCTATCCTGTTGTTTTTATCATTAAAAAATTAAAACAATGGAAAATCTAAAAAATGAATTTGTCGTATTATTTCGTGAATTAACTGACAACGAATTAATCGAACGCTTTAATCAAAATGTAGGAACAGTTCTTGGAATTCTGCAAGAAGATGTTATGTCAAAACATTATTCAACGAATTACAATACCGTAATTTTGATTGCACAACCATAGAAAGAGGAAACACATTTTCGCTTCAACATCATGTAATATTAGTTGAAAATAGATTAGAATATTTAGATTAAACATAAAAAAAGGAAAACTTAATTTAAGTTTTCCTTTATATTTTATGGTAGATAATATTACTTACTCTGCTCTTTTATAAAATCATTAATCGTAACATTTAATCGTTTATTTCGGATATCTTTTTCAAAACGAATTGGTTCAGCAACACGTTCAGCACAGTCTTTCATACCACAATTTTCACACGTAACCGCAACTTCTTTTACAGGAATTGAGGGATCATTCATAAATTTCACTTTACGTTGAGCTGATTTGTACAATACACCAATCGTTACGCTTCGTAAATAATTTGGATTGAATGGATCTTTCGTTGCAGAAGAAATTACATAATATTTTTGATTATTATTGAACGGATACAACGAAATTTGTGCAGAAATCTCATGATGATCATCTTGATGTTTTTCCAATTCTTTCAAAACATTTAACGAAACCCAACGACGACAATAATGCTCATCCGTTTCATTTGCTTGTGGCGATTGTTGTTGATTAAGGTGAAGTTCTTTCGTTAATTTATATGAATTTGAACCAACCTTTGCTGACAAACGCAAGAAAAACAAATCACGAATATTAAAATGTTTGGGTAACAAATTTGTCATTCGTTGATAAACCGTTTCAGGAGATTCGGTATATTTTCCAAGAATTTCTTGAAATTTAGACAAATCATGATGCTCTATAGCAAACAAATTCTGCATATCCTTCAACAATTTTTCTTCTGGTAACAACAACGCTCCAGCAAAATAAGATGCATAAAAATTATTTAACAATTGATCAAAATTATCGAAACTTGCCCACGAAAATGTATACAAACGCTCCTTCAAATCAAGGTAATTATAGCCTAATTCTTTCGCTAGAATAAATCGTTTTTGATCATTATCAGAATTGATATTGATATACAACAATTTTTTTTCTTTGATAAAAATAGAACGCAATTTCGCTAAATCCTTCCCTCCTAAAGAAGTGAAATCTTCATAAAGAATGGTATAATTATATTCTTCTTTCAGAATTTCTTCCATCGTTTCATTTTTTACAAAATCTTCTGATTCAATCAAATATTCTTGTAAAAAACTTTTTGCTGATTTTTCAATTTCAGGAAAATAATTATCATTTGCTTCCTGAAAAGACCTCAACGAAGCCAAGAAAAAACTTTCGCGTGTAAGATTATAATTATTACCTATTTCAATCAACGTAGAAATAAACGCATTTACCTTCATTGGTGCGTTAGAAATGATCTCAATTAAATCTCTTTCTTCAATTCCGAAGAGTTCCAAAGGAATTTCTTGCAATAAATTTGATTGTAGAATCTCAGCGACTGGTGCTAAATTTTTATCCAATTTTAGTGAAACTATCTCATCGTAAGGAATTTCCAACGCTTCGGCAAGAGCAACAATTTTATCAGTTTTTGGATATTTTTTACCTTTTTCGATCTCATTCAAATACGATTTCGAAAGTCCAGTTAACTTAGATAACTTAAACAATGACAAATCCTTAGCTGTTCTTACTTGTTTTAGTTTCAACCCAAAAATTAATTTAATGTATTCTTCTTGCATAATTTTTTCAAAAATATTTGGTAAATGTAAACGAATTTTTATAATTTAGCGAACGTTCGCTGGGAGTAAAATTTCGCTCGAATAACCAAAACCAAAATTACAACAAAAACACAAAAAATGGATACTATTACAAGTGAATTAAAATTATCACAGAATAAGCTGGATAATTATCCAGATATTTTGACAACCGAAGCGGTTAAATTTTTAACAGCTTTACACAAAAATTTCAACGAAAGACGTTTAGAACTTTTGGCGAATCGACAAGAAAGACAAATCTTTTTTGATTTGGGTAATTTTCCAACTTTTTTGTCAGAAACAAAAGAAATCAGAAATAGTGATTGGACAGCAGCTCCTATTCCAGCTGATTTACATGACAGACGCGTTGAGATAACTGGTCCTGTTGACCGTAAAATGGTAATTAACGCGTTAAATTCAGGCGCTAATACATTTATGGCCGATTTTGAAGATAGTAATTCTCCCACATGGGATAACAATCTTCAAGGACAACAAAATTTAAGAGATGCAGTAAATGGTACTATTTCATTCGAAAATAATGGAAAAAAGTATCAATTAAACGAAAAGACTGCTGTCTTGCTTGTAAGACCGAGAGGTTTACATTTGAATGAAAAGAATATCATAATAGATAAACAAGAAATATCAGGCTCACTATTTGACTTTGGTTTATATTTTTTCCATAATGCACACACGTTACTTTCCAAGCAAAGTGGGCCTTATTTCTATCTTCCTAAATTAGAACATCACCTAGAAGCACGCTGGTGGAACGATGTTTTTGTTTTCGCGCAAAATTATTTAAACATTCCACAAGCTACGATTAAAGCTACAGTTTTGATCGAAACTATAACAGCTTCTTTTCAGTTAGATGAAATTATTTACGAATTAAAAGACCACATCGCAGGCCTTAACTGCGGTCGTTGGGATTATATATTTTCTTATATCAAAAAATTTAAGAAACACCCTAATTTTATTGTTCCAGATCGTTCTCAAGTTACGATGACTTCGCCTTTTATGGCTGCATATTCGCAAGCAGTTATTCAACGTTGTCATAAACGAAACATACATGCAATTGGTGGAATGGCTGCTCAAATTCCGATTAAGAATGATGAAAAAGCCAATGAAATTGCCTTTGAAAAAGTGAAGAATGATAAACTTCGCGAAGTAAAAAATGGACACGATGGAACGTGGGTTGCGCATCCTGCCTTGGTAAAAGTCGCAAAAGACATTTTTGACGAATATATGCCACAAGCTAATCAAATTGCCAATAAGCGAGAAGATGTTGTAACAACTGCCGAGGCTTTGTTAGAATTGCCAAAAGGAACAGTTACAGAACAAGGAATTCGAGACAATATTAATGTCGGAATTTTATACATCGAAAGTTGGTTATCTGAAAAAGGTGCCGCAGCTTTATATAACTTAATGGAAGACGCAGCAACAGCAGAAATCTCTCGTACGCAGGTTTGGCAATGGTTAAGCCAATTGATTACGTTAGAAAACGGATGCGAATTTAACAGTGACAAATACAAAAAATTAAGAGCCGAAGAGGTTCAAAAAATAAAAAAATTAGTTGGTGAGGAAAACTATTTGAACGGAAGATTTGAAGAAGCTATTTCAATCTTTGACGAATTAGTTTTATCGCACAAGTTTACCGAATTTTTAACATTAGAAGCCTATAAGTATATTGATTAAGCCCTTATAACCAGACACACACAAAAAGAAATACACACACAACACACATTCATAAACAAAACACAAAAAACACAATTATGAGCAATCAAGAAAGAATTCAGAAGATTCGACAGGATTGGGAAACTAATCCACGCTGGACAGACATTGTTCGTCCTTATTCAGCAGAAGATGTTATTCGATTAAGAGGTTCTTTGGACATCGATTACACTTTAGCAAGATTAGGTGCTAAGAAACTTTGGGAAGGTTTAAATTCGAAGCCATTTATGGCGGGTTTAGGCGCTTTGAATGGTAATCAAGCCATACAAGAAGTGCAAGCTGGTTTAGATGCAATCTATCTTTCGGGATGGCAAGTTGCTGCAGATGCAAATCTTTCGGCAGAAATGTATCCAGATCAATCATTGTATCCAGCCAATTCGGTTCCAATGGTGATAAAGCGTATTAATAATGCGTTGCGTCGTCGCGATGAAATACAATCTGTTACCCAACAAGGAAACATTGATTATATGGTACCGATTATTGCCGATGCTGAAGCTGGATTTGGAGGAAACTTGAATGCTTATGAATTGATGAAACAAATGATAGAAGCTGGTGCTGCTGGCGTTCATTTCGAAGATCAATTGTCATCAGCCAAAAAGTGTGGTCATCTTGGTGGAAAAGTTTTAGTTCCAACACAAGAAGCAATTAACAAATTGGTTGCAGCGCGTTTAGCAGCAGATGTCTGTGGCGTTCCTACTCTATTGGTTGCCAGAACTGATGCAGAAGCTGCGAATTTGATTACTTCGGATATTGACGAAAGAGATCAACCTTTTATCATCCAAGGAAGTAGAACTTCTGAAGGTTTTTACAATGTGAGAAATGGTTTGGAACAAGGAATTAATCGAGGCTTAAGCTATGCGCCTTATGCTGATTTAATTTGGATGGAAACATCTAATCCAGATCTTGGAATGGCAAGAGAATTTGCACAAGCGATTCGAGAAAAATATCCAAATCAGATGTTAGCCTATAATTGTTCGCCTTCATTTAATTGGGCAAAACATTTAACAGAAGCTCAAATGGAAACATTTCGCGAAGATTTAGCTGAAATGGGATACAAATTCCAATTCATCACTTTAGCAGGTTTCCATGCGATGAATACCTCTATGTTCGAGTTATCACGTGCATACAAAGCCAAAGGAATGGCGGGATATTCGGCATTACAAGAAAAAGAATTTGCGTTACAAGAAGAAGGTTTTGCAGCTGTAAAACACCAATCTTTTGTAGGAACACAATATTTCGATTACGTACAAAACACAGTGCAACAAGGCATTTCATCTACTACAGCTATGGCCGAAAGTACGGAAGCCGCACAATTCTAATACATACTTTTCAATTAGAAAGGACGTACCGCAACTACGTCCTTTTTTATCTTAATTAATTTTACTAATTACAAAAACTTTTCCATTCATTTCGAACGAATCTTGTTCCGATTTCCCAACCAAGATTCTAGCCAAAGGAGTTTGAGTTGATAGGACAAATATCTTTTTATTCTCGAAAATAATTTCCCCAAAACTACACGCCATACAGAAATTTCCCATCGTAGTTTCAACATAACTACCTAAACCAATGGTTTTGTTCTCCACAATTTTTATTTTAGAAAACACGTCTTGCTGAATTAAAACTTCATTCAATTGATTTTGAATTCGAGTAATTTCCTGTTGCATCATTTCGCGCGATGTTTCATATTTATCGCCCATACTACTTTTAGTATCGTTGTTAGAGGCTCGTAAATCGACAATCAAACTATTCAAATACGTTATTTTATCTTCGATTTGTTGTGCTATAAATTGATATAATTCTGCTTTCATTTCTTTCAATTAAATTGTTTGAGGCTTATTCTTAAATTTCAGCATGTAAATGGTTCCCAAAAGACAGATAAATGCTGAAACATAAATCACCATCGGAATGCGATCCAAATAATCCTGAAAATACCAACCCGCACACAGTGCTCCAAGCCCTATCCCCGCTTCCATCGCAATATACATTGTTGCCATCGCCTTTCCACGTTCATCAGGTTTACTAAAATCTATCGTCCAAGCATTTAGTGCAGGAGAAAGAATTCCTGTTGAAATTCCATACATCAAACCACCTAAAATCAAGCCTATTTTTGCATCAATCGAAGCTAAAATAATCAAAGCAACAATCAATAAAACCAATCCTAATTTTATCACCAACACACGTCCTTTTTGGTCAGATATCTTACCTGCAAAGAAACGAACCATCATCGATGATATTGTAAATACGATAAAGAAAACACCTTTATTTTGAAAACCTAAATGTTCGGTCCAATCTGGAATTAACGTCAATATAGAACCATAAGCGACATAAGAAAGAAACGTAATCAACGCCGCTGGTAGAGCTTCTTTTGCAAAAACATCTTGTTTCGAAATCTTTAGTAATCCGAACGAAAACTTCTGTTTATTTTGTAAGGTTTCTTTCATATTGAATAAAATCAATATTGACAATAATGCAAAAAACGAAGAAGTAAAAAACATCACATTAATCGATGAATATAATGTAATTGTACTTCCCAATGCAGGTCCAATTGCCATTCCGATACTGAAACAAATTCCGTGCAAGCCCAATGCTTCGCCCCAACGTTCGCGCGGAATAATATCTGCAATGTAAGCTGCTGTTGCAGTAGGTTTGAAACCTGTCGAAAAGCCGTGTACCAATCTCAAAAATAAAAAGCCTGAAACGGTTGTTAAAACAGGATACAAAATTCCGCATACAAAACAGACAATAGAACCAACTGACATGATAGGCACACGCCCCACTTTATCTGTTAATTTCCCACTAAAAGGTCTCGAAATCCCTGCAGTCAGTGTAAACAATGCAATAATAAATCCTTTGTATTCTGCTCCTCCCATGCTACTTAAATAAGCTGGCAACTCGGGAATCATCATATTGAAACTCGCTGAAAACAACAACGAACTCAAACACATTAAAATAAAATGGAGATTATAAACGGGATCTGAATTTAATTTTTTCTTGATGGCAGAAAACATAACGGATTTTTTGCAAAGGTAATTTATCTCAACCGAAACAAACTACACAATTAGAAAAGTATTATTTGTTACAAAAAAACGCTTACATCATTCAACATTGTTAGTCGATATTTCACTGATTATATTAATGAAATTTCTTATTTAAGAGTTACTTAGTTGATGTGAAAATAACTTCAACATTAGAATACAGTTAAAATACCTTATTGTATTTAATTACTTACTAAACAATTCTTATTTTAGCTTTATCAATTCTACTACCCTAAAAAACGATCTAACCAACTATTATTTTCAAGCATGAAAAACTATGAAAATCTAAAAGAGACCTTGTCTTTTTATGGCGTAAATTGTAATAAATTATATTATATCTCATCAGGAAATCCAATTTTTGCGTTTCCTGAAAAATCATTTCGAATCGACTTTTATGCATTTTGTATTTGTTTATCTGGCTCAATAGAAGTTGAGATAGATTCTCAGAAATATTGTATTACTCAAAATGAATTCTTAATTTCTGCTCCATCTACTGTTTTGAAAATTCTAGATACCAGCTCTAATTTCAGAATGAAATTGTTATTTTTTGAGAAAAATTTTCTCCTTAAAAACATTTCTAATCCTTTCTTTATTGATAAACTTAATTTGTTTACACATCAAAACTTTACAGTTTGTAAGGCAAATAAAAAAGAAGCGAATCATCTTTTTATGCTAATTAATTATCTTCAAGAGCAACGAGAAAGAAATGTTTTGTTCTTAGAAGATATTATTCGATCTATTATTTTTACTTTACTACTTGAATCTGCCTCTATAATTGCTGAACAATATTCAAAAGAAAATAAAAATCATTCTCGCGAAATCAACACTCTATTTTGTAAGTTTACACAACTTGTACAAGAAAATGTTATCGCTCACAAAGACGTACAGTTTTATGCAGATCAATTATTTATTACAAATAAATATTTGATTCACCTTGTAAAAAAAGCAACTAAGAAAACTCCACATGTTATTATTGACGAATATTTATTAAAAGAAGCGTATGTTTTGCTTGGCTACTCAGAGAAAACAATTGTCCAAATAGCATTAGATCTAGGTTTCAACTCTTCTTCATCTTTTGGTCGGTTTTTTAAAAAATACACTTCAACTTCTCCTCAACAATATAGAAAACAACAACATATATAAAAAAAGAAATTTGGGATACAAATGACGAATTTCGGGATACTTTAGAAAAATAATAAAGCGTAATTTTATTCTAGAATCTTAAAATAAATAATTATGAATAAAGTTACTTCAAAATTTGACAACGTTTTAAATCATTCTACTATCTACGGAAATATTGATCATCAACCAGATGCGAGTAAAGAAACACCAAGAAACACTCCAGAAAAATCTTATCCCTTCTCTGATCAAATAGGAAATTACCAACGCAATAAAGGAATTCCTACAAAATCTTACAAGGACAGTAAGGTATATATTGTGGGAAGTGGTATTGCAGGTTTAGCTACTGCTTATTATTTTATCAGAGACGGACATTTCACTCCAGAGAACATCACATTTATAGAACAACTTCAGGTCGAAGGAGGTTCGTTAGATGGAGCTGGAAATGCAAAAGATGGTTACATAATTCGAGGAGGTCGAGAAATGGATTGTACTTACGAGAATTTATGGGACATCTTCCAAGACATTCCTGCATTAGAGTTGCCAGAACCTTATAGCGTTTTAGACGAATATAGATTAGTAAATGATAATGATTCTAATTATTCTATTGCACGTTTAATTCATGAAAAAGGGAAAGTAAAAGACTTTAGTAAATTTGGTTTGAATAAGAAAGATCAATTAGCTATTATCAAACTTTTGTTGAAGAAAAAAGAAGAATTGGACGACATAACGATTGAAGATTATTTTAATCAATCATTCTTAGAAAGTAATTTCTGGACATTTTGGCGCACAATGTTTGCCTTTGAGAATTGGCATAGTTTACTAGAGTTCAAATTATATATGCATCGCTTTTTACATGCGATTGATGGTTTAAATGATCTTTCTTCATTGGTATTTCCTAAATACAATCAATACGACACTTTTGTTACGCCATTAGGTAAATGGTTAAAAGAAAAAGGAGTAAAAATTCAGTTAAATACACTGGTTAAAGATTTAGATTTATTAATTAATACAGAAGGAAAAGTAGTCAAAGGAATTATAACAGAACAAGATGGACAAGATGTAATTATTCCTGTTACACCAAATGATTATGTTATTGTAACTACTGGTTCTATGACTGAAGATACTGCGTATGGAGATAATACAACGGCACCAGTTTTAGCGATAGATAATAATACTAGTGGTCAAAGTGCAGGATGGAAACTATGGAAAAACCTTTCTGCTAAATCTCCTGTTTTTGGTCGTCCAGAAAAATTTTGTGGGAATATTGAAAAATCTTCATGGGAATCTGTTAC
Source organism: Empedobacter sp. UBA5987 (assembly GCF_002429865.1). Classification (NCBI taxonomy): domain Bacteria; kingdom Pseudomonadati; phylum Bacteroidota; class Flavobacteriia; order Flavobacteriales; family Weeksellaceae; genus Empedobacter; species Empedobacter sp. UBA5987. The sequence continues at coordinate 4,026 of NZ_DJBB01000073.1, read as the reverse complement.
TTTAACTTGTAAACCTTCTGCATTAGTAGAAAAACTAAAAGAATATTCTGTTAATGATCCATATTCAGGTCAAACTGTTACAGGTGGAATTATTACCATTACAGATTCTAATTGGTTAATGAGTTTTACTTGTAATCGTCAACCACATTTTCCTACACAACCAGATGATATTTTAGTTCTTTGGGTTTATGCATTATTTATGGATAAAGAAGGAAACTACATCAAGAAAACAATGCCTACTTGTACAGGAAACGAAATCCTAACAGAATTATGTTATCATTTAGGAATTGAAGACCAAATAGATGACGTTATTGAGAATACAATCACTCGTTCTGCTTATATGCCTTACATCACATCTATGTTTATGCCTAGAGCAAAAGGAGATCGCCCACAAGTAGTTCCAGCTGAGTGTAAGAATCTAGGTTTAGTTGGTCAATTTGTAGAAACCAATAACGATGTAGTTTTCACAATGGAAAGTTCTGTTCGTACCGCACGTATTGCAGTTTATGAATTACTTAATTTAAATAAGCAAGTTCCAGACATTAATCCATTACAATACGACATTCGTCATTTATTAAAAGCAACTAAAACGTTGAACGATGATAAACCATTTATGGGTGAAGGTTTATTGAATAAAGTTTTAAAAGGAACTTATTTTGAACATATTCTACCTATTGGATTAGATTCTCCTCAAGAGGAAGAAGAAAAAGAATCTTTTCTATTAGAACAATTTGGTAAATTCAAAGAATGGGTAGGACATTTTAGAGGTTAAAATCACCCACAATTCAATCCTGAATACCAATGCTATAAAACTAATAAAAGCTTCTAAATCTTTAGTGATTTAGAAGCTTTTTGAGTATTACTATATTTTTTTCTATTTAAAAACTATACCAGCTTTTATTAATAAATATTAGCTATAGTGATATTATTATTGAATTATTAAAGGTTTTATTTCAAATTCTGATTCAATATTTTCCTTTAATTTTAGAAATTCTATTGTATGCATACTATGCAAATCAACATCAGTTAATCCAAATGGTCCATTTTTCTCAGTAATATATAGTCCATTTTCAAGCTCAATTATTGCTTTCTCCATTTCATCAAGTTCATTTTCGAAATATTTAAAATGATAATTAATGATTTTTAAATTTAAAATTAATTCTATTGGTTTAGATTCAACTTTCCTTGCTAATTCAAACTTTTTTAAAGTTTCACTTTCATTCCATTCTTCTGTTGGAAAGTAAGGAATTTGAATTAGTTTATCATTATCAATTTTTATAAAAGACTCAAACTCCTGTAATCCATATTTATTTTCTGGGTTATAACAATATTTTATTTCGGTTATAATTTTTCCAATACTATCAGTCAGGGTCATTTTACAAAATTAAACTTAACAATATTTCTTTACAAGAATAAACAAAACCTGTTTTACAAAAAAGTTGTCATTTCTATATTTCATTCAACAACATTCCAATATACAAAATCTCAACCACTCACAATACCCCACAAAAAAAGCTCTTATCAAAGAGCCATTTGGTTAAAGAACTGTTTTGGATAATAAAATTTATTTCCAAATTTTATATAAGGAATCTTATTCGTTTTCCTCATCCTATACAACGTTTTGTCACTCACGTTAAGCAAACTTTTTAGGTCTGCGTTATCATAGAATTTCTGATTTTCTTCTAATAGTAGAAAAGTTTTTTGGAATTCTATCAGCAGGAGCTTCATATCCTTTAATGCCTCTCCATCGTTTTGTAAAAATAAATCATTTTTCATATATTTAGTTGATGTTAAGATGTACTAATTTATAAAATAAATACTTAATAACCAAATATTTACCAAACAAACAATATTCCTTTACACGAAATCTAGCTATCACCCTACTTTTTGTAGAGTACTCAAATCGATTATGTTCGACAATAAACCAATGTATCGTTGAACAGTTTTAGGATTAAAACCATAAATACAAGCAAGGTTCTCCCAGAATTTTACACCAAACATAAAGATGAAAAAAAAACACATATTCACTTTGCAAAAAAAATACCACATAGAAACATAGAACCAAATGATTTTGCTTTCCAATTAGTAGTCTACCTATTCGTATTTTCAACTAATTTTTACAAGCCATCACAACTAAAACTATGTTTCTATGTGGTCAAAATAAATTTGAACAACATCTATAAAATTCTATTTTCGATACGATTCTTCTTCACTCTTCTACGCCGTTAAACAAAGTATTGTACCGAAAAATCACTCCAATCAACGAACTTCATTTTACTACTACCTCACTACTACCTTTACACAACCATATACTCGCCAAGATAAATACTGGTACTCGCCATAGCCTTTGTTTCACTATTCAGAAACGCCCAAAAATTCACTTTTTTGCCATTGTAATACGTTGGTAAAGTAACATCTATAATCATAGAATCACGAGTTACAACATTCTGAAACACTTCGAACGAATTTAGTTCCTCGCAATAACAAACAAGATTCACAAAATCCGAAGGTTGCGCATTGCCTTGCCCAGAATTATCTTCCCAATTCATTTGGAAACTATCCCCACCTGCCGTCTCTATCGTAGGTTGTAAAAAGCCAACCAAATCGCCTTTCGACACCAATACACGCTCTAATACAATAACAGGTAAACCATTCTCCATTTCCAATGCATTGTTCAGCATATAAGAAGTCGCGATGTTGTAGCGCGATTTTAGCCCGACTCTATTCCCAAAATATAAATTAAGAATAAGACGAATTGGTTGCAAAAAACCAATAATTTTCTTAAATTTGATTTGTTGCATCAATTGCAAATCAGTAGGTTGGCTTTTAGATTTTTTTGGCAAACTACGGATAATGTCTTTGCCGCGCCAATTAACGCCTACTACAGTTCCTACTTTTCCTGAGAATCCACCAAGGATTCCTTTTTTAATTTCTGCCATAATTGCAAGTTTTTATTGTTAATATTCATAAAGTTAGCAACAGAAACAACACCATTTACAAAAACACAATTTTGTGCCCGCATTTGCCCTGCTCTGCCCGCATTTGTCCACTTTTGTCCAGTTGCTTTTTACACAATAATAGTAATATAACAAAATAAAAACCTCGCTAACCTCCTATTTATAAGAGCTAGAGAGAAGTTGAATTTTTGGTCAATTTTGGTCTTGTTCGACCATTGTTCGACCATTGTTCGACGAATCTTCGGAAAAACGGCATTCTCGTCGAAGAACGGTCGAAGAAAACACGAACAAAAGTGGGAGGAAATTGAAATTGTAAAAATAAAATGATGCAAGAATACTTTGTTTCGCTATCCATACATTCATTATTACATTCTACATCAAATTACTTCGTGATACATGAATTTTGTTTTTATAAGTATCTTATTTACAAAAAAATAATTATATTTGCTTCTAATTTTACGAAATGCAGATATAAGTGATTTTTTACGAAACAAAAGCTAGATCAGTTTCGTGAAAAAACAATGTTAGCTGTAATTTCTAAATCCAGATTGTGCCAAATTTATCAGTAATAATATTATTTGGGTTTTTCTTTTACATAATTTTTGTATTGAAGAATCAAAACAGTAAAAAAATAGAAAATAAATTAAATAATATTCAAAATATTGGATTAAAATTAATTCATGTAATGAATAATGTACAATGTGTTACTTTTATAAGTGGAGCAAAAAATAATAATTTTTCATTTAAGAAAGCTGATCTATATTTTTATGAAAATGCTTTCTTAATTGTAGGATTTTTTAAAATTGGAGAATATAAATTCTATAAATCTGCTTTTTTACTTTCTCAAAATGAATATTTAAAAGATAATCTAAAATCCTTTGAAGTAATTGCTCCTAAAAATATAAATTTAAATTCTTTTAATAAAGATGTTTATATAGAATTTGGTGAATCAAATTTCACTAATACAAACGTCGAAATTCGCTTAAAAAACTTAAATGAAGAAGAGAAAAATTTAATAAAAATCTAAAGAAACTACAGCTAACATACGTAACTGTTGCACAACTCCAAT
>NZ_DJBB01000051.1:0-32408 GCF_002429865.1 Empedobacter sp. UBA5987 | reverse complement strand
ACAGTTTTTGGGATACTGCCTTAAATTAACAAAAAACGTCTTACATTATGTAAGACGTTTTTTGTTTATTCTAATTATTCTTATCGAGATTATTTCTTTCTCAATACTTCGTTTTCAAATTTGACACCATTCCAACCGTTCTTCATAAATTGACGAATGTTGTTGTGGTCTGTTCCTTCTGGCGTATCTAAAACCGCTTGATAATGTTCTGCAAATAATTTTAAGGTATCATCTTCCGAAAAATTATTCAATTTTGCGAACGCAAAAACTTTTGCACTTCCTTGATTTTGATCGACAACATTTTCCTGATTTCCATTTACAAATGCAGAAGCTGTATAAGTATAATTTTCTTCGATATGTGCGATAACATCAGCAAAATTTGCTTCGTTTTGGTTTAATTTTTCTAAAATCATTTTATCTTTTTGTCAAAAATAAGAACTTATTTCGAATACAATAAATCATTAAGTATGTTAAATTTTTTATGTCATCAAATTGTTAACGTATGTTTAACAACTTTCTGTCTATTAATTAATTAGATTTATAATTATTAACAAAATAAAAATAAATTTTATGTTCGAAAGAAGGCAATTTAATTATGAAACGTCAAGTGTTGCGCTAAGCGAGCTTGCCAAAAAAGGATATCAAGAAGATTTTAATTTATTAGAAAGTGATTTGATTGATCATCCGCATGATTTTAAGATTATTTACATCTATCGTTACGAAGGAAATTCGAGTCCCGAAGATGAATCGAGTGTTTATGGAATCGAAAAAATATCGACTGGAGAAAAAGGTGTTTTAGTTGCAGGTAATTTAGGATTTGTACAAACTAATTTAGCATCGATACTTATCCAATTAGAAATTGAGGGCAGAGTTAGAATTCTGAACAACTAAAAACAAAAGCATGAATCAACTACTAAATATTACCATTAAAATATAAAAAAGCGTTACCAAGATTATTGATAACGATTTTTTTATGTTTTCGAATAAATTTTAAATCTCTAAAAGAAGTTAATCGTTTTCTATTTTTAGTAATTGTCTATATTCAGAAAAACGATGCTCGCGAATATGTCTTATAAAAGGTTCTGTTTTGAAATATAAAACTAAACATGGAGAAATATTTTTATATTTTTCTACAAACTCAAACGAAACTAATTCGCCATTATTTATTCGTTGTTTTATTTTGTTGTGATAAGGATACATTTTCCTTTTTATAAACTATTACTTCGCTTTTCTACACAAAACCTTGAACGGAATAGAAAAAGCACTGTTATATTTTGATTTTAAACGACGAATATCTCTCGAAGCTGATGCTCTTGTGAAATAATCTCCAACCAAAACACGATAATCTGGCGAGAAATAAGCAGTCTGAGCCGATAAATGTGGATAAGAATTAGAAAATTCATTTCTTACTTTCTCCGCATCTTTTCTATCTTTTGAATAATAAATCTGAATTTTGAAACCACTTACTTGTGGCGTTCCCGCACAAGGATCATTAGATTGTATAACTGGTTTTTTCTCTGTCGGTTTCTTTACAGTAGTGGTATAACTACAAACAGCATCTTCTTTTGCTTTTAATACATTATTTATTCTACTATCAATTTCCATATTCAATGTACCATTATTGATGATTTGAACAGTATCAATTTTATCTTGAGCAAAAACACAAGAAGAAAAAGTAATAAGGAATAAAAAGATAAATTTTTTCATAAGATGAAATTAATTTGTGCAAATATACTTTTTACAATTAAGTTATTAAATTTTATAGACTTTTATTTTCTTACAACGAATATTGTTCCAATTTTTTTATGAATACTAATTAATGATGATAAAACTATAAAATTGATTGGCAGATTCTAATAAAAAGAACTTTGATTATTTTTAAAATTATGTTAAATAGCAATTTTTCTTGTTCTAAATCTTTTCTACAAAACCAAATAGATAATATTTATAGACCCATATTTTTTAACAATTAATTTAGAAACGTTTTAAATTAAGCTCAATGACAAAGTTCAGTATGTAAACTTTATGATTTTATTAAGTATTGAAGCTATTTTTGCTGTTAGTTAAGTGTTCAAATAAAAACGAGTTAAAAGAAACAACGAACTGAGATTATTTAAGTAAATGAAGGCAAGATTTCTAAAAAGAATACGTTTATGGAGCTGCGCGATAATACTATCGACGTTCTCCTTAGTAAATGCCCAAGATGCAGGTAAAGGTTACGAATTATTCGAAGCCAACTGTACTGCATGTCACCAGATTGATGGTAAATTAATTGGGCCGGAATTACGTAATGTTGAGAAACGCGTACAAGAACAAGCTGGACTTGGAAAAGAGTGGTTACACGCTTGGATTAAGGACAACAAAGCTTTACGTGCGTCTGGAGATGCGTATGCAAACAAAATTTTCGCTGAGTACAATAACACTGAAATGTTAGCTTTTCCTAACTTATCTGACGGTGATATTGATAATATTCTAGCGTATACTGCCGATCCTGATGGTGGTAAAAAGGCTTTTGATGATGCAAAAGCTGCAAAAAAGAAAGAAGCTGCTGCTGCTAAAGCTGCTGCTGCCGGAAACGGAGGCGGTGCTGGAACAGGAGTTATCGCAGTTGGATTTGTTGTATTAGCAGCATTATTATTGTGGATTTTGGTTCGCGTTAATGCATTAGTTAAAGCAACTGCAACTGATGATTTAGATTCTAAAGAAGAAAAAGCTGCTTTTTCTTTCGCAAACTTCTTCCAAAAATACCAAAAAGTTGGTGGTGTGTTAATCGCAGTATTAGCATTCTTTGCATTGTACAACGTGTATTGGGGATTAATGGGAATTGGTGTTGATAAAGGTTACGAGCCAGAACAACCAATCTATTTCTCTCACAAAGTTCACGCAGGTGTACAAGGTATCGACTGTCAGTACTGTCACAGTTCTGCTAAATACGGTAAAGTGTCTGGAATTCCTTCACCAAACGTATGTATGAACTGTCACAAAACAATCAAAGAATACAAAGGAGATTACTTCGAAGAAGAATTAATCACTTCTGGTAAATTCGCTGATGAGGAGGCGGTTAAGAACTTCTATACAGGAGAAATCCAAAAAATGTATAAAGCGATTGGATGGAATCCAGAAACGAACAAATACGATGGTCCACAAAAACCAATCGAATGGGTACGTATCCACAATATGCCAGATTTCGTATTCTTTAGCCACGCGCAACACGTTGTAGCAGGAGAGAAAGCGATTAAGAAAGCAATTAAAGATGGAACTATTCCAAATGCTAAAGAATTGAACATTGGATCAGGAGACCAAGTTTGTTTCGCATGTCACGGACGTGTTGATGAAATGAACGAAGTAAAAATGGCGAATGATTTCACAATGGGATGGTGTATCGAGTGTCACAGAACTACTGAGGTAGATATGGACAACGAGTATAACAAAGAATATTACGCAGAACTACACGAAAAACTGAAAAAACAGTACGGTGACGCAACTAAGATTACAGTTGATGCTATCGGAGGTTTAGAGTGTGGTAAATGTCATTATTAATATAAAAAAGAGAGGAGTATAAATGGCTTCGAAGAAAAATTACTGGAAAAGTTTTGAGGAGTTAACTGACAATACATTAAATGAAAAGTTAACTACCAACGAATTTGCAGAAGAAATTCCTGTAGATAATTTCTTAGGGAATGATAACGCCATGGAGAATAGTCAAACTTCACGACGTGACTTTTTGAAGATTTTAGGGTTCAGTACAGCTGCTGTTACTTTAGCAGCCTGTGAAGCTCCAATCGTAAAATCTGTTCCTTATGTAGTGAAACCAGAAAACATTATGCCTGGTGTACCTACTTATTATGCATCAACAGTTTTTGATGGATACGATTACGCGAACGTATTAGTACGTACAAGAGAAGGTCGTCCTATTAGAATTGATGCAAACAAAGGCGCAAAATATTATGGTTCTACAAATGCACGTGTTCAGGCATCTGTATTATCATTATACGATTCTGATAAAATAAAATCACCTTTAACAAACGCAGGTGATAACTTCAAAGCAACATCTTGGAAAGAGCTTGATGCACGTGTAACAAAAGCATTAGCATCAGTAGGAGGGAAAAAAGTAGTTATTTTAACTTCTTCTTTACCTTCACCAACAACTAAAAAGTTGATTGCTGAGTTTGCAACAAAATATCCAACAACTCAACACGTTGTTTATGATGCAATTTCTTCTACGAATGCATTAGACGCAGCGCAAGAAGTTTACGGAAAAAGAGAATTGCCATTCTATGATCTTAAGAATGCTGAATTAGTTGTTTCTTTCAACGCAGATTTCTTAGGTGATTACAATGGTGGTGGAATGGAAGGTGATTATGGTGTTGCTCGTAAACCAGGAGCAAACATGATGCGTCACATCCAAGTAGAATCTGTTTTATCTTTAACAGGAGCAAATGCTGATACACGTTATCCATTAAAACCAACTGATACTGAAAAAGTATTGGCTGAAGTTTATAATAAATTAGCAGGTGGTTCAGCTTCTTCTAAAGAAGCATTAGCTATTGCTGCTGAATTAACAGCAAAAGGTTCTAAAGCTGTAGTAATGGCAGATGGTTCGAAAGAAGCATACGCAATTGCATTTGCAATTAACCAATTATTAGGATCAGCTGCAGTTTCTGATAAAGCTGTTTTATTAAAAGAGTCTAACGACGCTGTATTTAATCAATTTGTTGCTGAAGCTAAAGCTGGACAAGTTGGAGTTTTATTAAACTTCCAAACAAATCCAATTTACAATGCTAAAAATGCAAAAGAAATTGAAGGAGCTTTTAAAAACATTGGACTTAAAGTTGGTTTAGTTGAAAAATTAGACGAAACTGCATCAGTAATGGACGTTATTGCTCCAGTTACTCACGGTTTAGAGTCTTGGAATGATTTCAACCCATTAACAGGTGTATATTCATTACAACAACCAACAATTCCACGTATTTTTGATTCTCGTCAATTCCAAGATTCATTAATCGCATGGATGACAGGAGTTACTAAAGTTACAGAAGTAGAAGATCCAAATGATCCAATTATGGTGATGGCGGTTTCTGCAACAAGACAAAAAGTTTCTCCATATTACTTATATGTAAAACAAAACTGGGAATCAGCTATTTTACCAAAATTAGGTGTAGATTTCAACAAAGCATTATACAATGGTTATAATGAAGCGACTGAAACTTCTGCATTTAATGCTAACACTGGTGTTGCTGCTGCGGCTGCTACAAAATTAGCTGGAGCTAAAGCAACAGAATGGGAAATTCAATTCTATTCTAAAGCTGGTTTAGGTGATGGTACACAAGCAAATAATCCTTGGTTACAAGAATTACCAGATCCAATTACACGTAACTCTTGGGATAACTATTTAACAGTTAATCCAAATGATGCGGAAAAATTAGGAATCAAAATTCAAGATAACTATAACGTTACAAACGGAAGAATGCAATTTGACGGTGAGTATGTAAACTTAACTGTTAATGGAGTAGTTTTAGAAAACGTTCCAGTATTCATTCAGCCAGGTCAAGCAATCGGAACTGTAGGTTTAGCTTTCGGTTACGGTCGAACAAAAGCTGGTAAAGTTGCAAACAATGTAGGGGTTAATGCTTTCGCATTATACACTGGTAACGTAGGTGCATCTAATGTTAAGATCGAGAAATCTTCTCGTTCAGATAAACACGAATTTGCTAACATGCAACAACAACCAACATTGATGGGACGTTACGAAATCGCAAGAGAAGTTTCTTTAGCAGATTTCATCAACACAGATCGTCAAGAATGGAATCCAGTTGCGAAGATGCCAACATGGAGAGGAGATTCTCCAGTAGGTGAAGTTGACTTATGGGCTAGTTTTGATCGTTCTACAGGACCTCACTTCAATTTAACAATTGATATGAATTCTTGTACAGGATGTGGAGCGTGTGTAATTGCTTGTCAAGCAGAAAACAACGTGCCAACTGTTGGTAAAGAGCAAATGCGTATGTCGAGAGATATGTATTGGTTAAGAATTGACCGTTACTACTCTGATGTTACTTACCAAGATAAAGATGGAAAATTAACTCAAAAAGTTGCGTTAGAATCTGATCCAGATAACGAACCACAACAATATACACGTTTAATTAAGCCAGAGGCTGAAAATCCAGATGTGATTTTCCAACCATTAATGTGTCAACACTGTAACCACGCTCCTTGTGAGACTGTGTGTCCAGTAGGTGCAACATCTCATGGTCGTCAAGGTCAAAACATGATGGCTTATAACCGTTGTGTTGGTACTCGTTATTGTGCAAATAACTGTCCTTACAAAGTACGTCGTTTCAACTGGTTTAACTGGGCGAATAATGACAAATATGACTTCCACATGAACAATGATTTAGGTCGTATGGTACTTAACCCAGACGTTGTTGTACGTACACGAGGAGTAATTGAGAAATGTTCATTCTGTATCCAACAAACTCAAGCTGCAATCTTAAAAGCTAAGAAAGAGAATAGAGTAGTTAAAGACGAAGAGTTTATGGCTGCTGCTGCTTGTGCTGCTGCTTGTGGAACAGGTGCGATGAAATTTGGTGATATCAATGATGATAAATCTGAAGTAAGAGCAGCTTCAAAAGATAAACGTTCTTATGTTTTATTAGAAGAAATTGGTACAAAACCAAACGTTATCTATCAAGTAAAAGTTAGAAACAGAAAAGAACAAGCTTAATTAAATTAGTAAAGAATTAATAAGGTAAACAAATATGTCACATTACGAATCACAGGTAAGAGAACCCCTTATTTTAGGACATAAAACCTACCACGATATCACAGTAGACATTGCTCGTCCAATTGAGACGCCAGCAAGTAAATTGTGGTGGACATGTTTCAGTATAGCAATGGTTGCATTCATCTTTGGTGTTGGAGCAATTGCTTATACCGTAGGAACTGGTATTGGTGTATGGGGATTGAATAGAACGATTAACTGGGGATGGGATATCACCAACTTCGTATGGTGGGTAGGTATCGGTCACGCTGGTACGTTAATCTCGGCCGTTTTATTATTATTCCGTCAAAAATGGAGAATGTCGGTTAACCGTTCTGCGGAAGCCATGACGATCTTCGCCGTTGTACAGGCAGCGTTATTCCCTGTAATTCACATGGGTCGTCCATGGTTAATGTACTGGGTATTCCCAATTCCTAACCAATTTGGATCTTTATGGCCTAACTTTAACTCACCATTATTATGGGACGTATTCGCGATTTCTACGTATTTCTCTGTATCAACAGTTTTCTGGTTGATGGGATTAATTCCTGACTTCGCTATGGTACGTGACCGTGCAACAAAACCATTCGCTAAGAAAATCTACGGAATCTTATCATTCGGATGGGGTGGTGGAGCAAAACACTGGCAACGTTTCGAAGAGTTATCTTTGGTATTAGCTGGTTTATGTACACCATTAGTATTCTCGGTACACACGATTGTATCTTTTGACTTCGCAACGTCGGTAATCAAAGGATGGCACTCAACAGTATATCCTCCATATTTCGTTGCCGGAGCTATTTTCTCTGGTTTCGCGATGGTACAAACATTATTAAGTGTAATGCGTAAAGTTTTACACTACGAAGATTATATCACACGTAAACACATCGAGTACATGAACATTGTAATCGTTGTAACAGGTGGTATGGTTGCAGTAGCTTACTTAACAGAGTTATGGATCGCTTGGTATTCAGGATCTCGTTACGAAGACTTTACATACTTCTCTCCAGGAGCAGCAACAGGACCTTATTGGTGGGCATTCTGGGCGTTAATTATCTGTAACGTTTTAGTACCAGGATTATTATGGATTCGTCCAATCAGAAGAAACTTCTTCTGGACATTCGTTATCTCTATTGTAGTTAACATCGGTATGTGGTTCGAGCGTTTTGATATTATCGTTATCAACTTATCTCGTGACTATTTACCATCGAGCTGGACAATGTTTATGCCTTCATGGGTAGACGTAGGTATCTTCTTAGGTACTATGGGATTCTTTTCTGTGTTATACTTATTGTACGCACGTACATTCCCAGTTATTTCACAATCTGAATTAAAAACTATTTTGAAATCATCAGGCGAAAGCTATAAAAAACATCATACTGAAGATGAGCATCACGAACACTAAAATCGTTTATGGTCTTTACGGAGACGATGATGATTTATTAAAAGCAGTAAAATCTATTCGTAAACAAGGTATTACGATAGATGAAGTATATACACCTTTCCCTGTACACGGTTTAGATAAAGCCTTAGGATTAAAGAAAACTCGTATTTCTGACCTTGCTTTCTTCTACGGTGCATTTGGTACAACGTTAGCATCTTTGATGACATGGTTTATTATGAACCATGACTGGGCTCAAGATATTGGAGGGAAACCATCTTTTTCTTGGGGTGAGAATATGCCAGCTTTCGTTCCTATTATGTTCGAGTTGACAGTATTCTGTGCAGCGCACTTTATGTCATTAACATACTTAGTACGTAACAAAATGTACCCAGGTGCTAAAGCTAAAAACCCAGATCCACGTACAACAGATGATAAATTCTTAATCGAAATCAGAACTGCTGATGTTGAGAAAATCAAAAATGTATTTGTAGAAACTGGTGCTGAAGAAGTAACTGTAAAAGGTGATGTAGTCGTAGAACCAAGTGTTAACAATTTAGTACAAGAAGCATAATGAAAAAGATAGCATTACTTATAGGATTAGGAAGTATTATTATCACTTCTTGTTCTGATAAAAAACGTCACGCAAGTATCGTATATATGCCAGATATGTATTATCCTACAGCATATGATCCTTACGAAAAGGCAACTTTTGGTTACCCTCATGACGAAGAAAACTCTGAAGTTCCTGTATTAAGTAAAAATCACAATATGTCTGCATTAGAATCTGTAGAAGGTGCTGTTGCAAGAACAGATGGTGATATTTTACCATGGACTTTCAAAAACAATAACGCTGGTTATGCACAAGCAAAAGCAGTAACTGTTTCTCCTTTGAATGCAGCTAACAAAGCTGCAGACTTAGAAAGAGGTAAGTTATTGTTTGGACAAAACTGTGCAGTTTGTCACGGTGACGCTGGTGATGGACAAGGATCAATCGTAAAATCTAAAGCTTATTCAGGTGTTCCTAATTATAGCGAAAGAGATGTTACAGTAGGTTCTGTTTATCATGTAATTATGTACGGAAAAAATGCGATGGGTTCTTACGCATCTCAATTGACTCCTGCAGACCGTTGGAGAGTTGCTGAATATGTAATGAGTTTGAAAGGTGCAACTACAGCTGCCGCTGCTCCAGCCGGAGAAGCAACTGCTGAAGCAAAACCTGCAACAGAAACTGAAACAGCAACTAATAAATAATAAAATAAGTTAATTATTATGCAATATACATTTTCCCCAAGATTAAAAAATGCATCACTTATCTTAGCTGTTATAGGTGTTGTACTTTACGGGATAGGATTTTTCTTACATCAACAAGATGTTGCTAATTCAACTGAATATATTAACGGTTTGATTGAAGCTCACCCAACTGAATTTTTTGGTGACTACATTTCAGATTCTTATGCATCTATGAATACAGATCATGCTGGACACATGGAGCATTTGACAAATTTATTGAAAAACAGACCTTGGGCTGCTTTCTATGTACCAGCTTATTTATCGTTTGGTATTGCAGCATCTGCTTTGTTTTTCTTATGTATTCAATTCGTAGCTAACGCTGGTTGGTCTATGGTAGTATCTCGTGTTATGGAGGCTATCGCATCATTTTTACCAGTTGGTTCTGTACTTGTAGCTATCATCGTTTTAGGATCTTATTTTCACATGAATCACTTATTCCACTGGATGGATGCTGATTTAATAAATCCTGATAGCGAGAAGTATGATATATTCATGGCGAACAAAGCTCAACTTTGGTTAAGCCCTAACTTATGGTTAGTACGTTGTGTTATTTACTTAGTAGTATTATCTTTAATGTTACCAGTAATTAAAAACGCAACACGTAAATTAGATGAGACAAACGGAGACTTAAAAGTGTACGCTCAATTGTACAAAAAATCAGTAATTTACTTAGTGATTTTCGCAATTTGTTCTGCAGCATTTGCTTGGGATTTCGTGATGTCTTTAGACCCACACTGGTTCTCTTCATTATTTATGTGGTACGGAATGGTTTCATACTTAGTTTCTGCGGTTTCTATTATGGCAATTATTTCTATCTACTTAAAAAGAAAGAACGCTTTACCATTATTCAATGATAACCACTTACACGATTTAACAAAATTCATGTTCGGTTTCTCATTATTATGGTCATACTTATGGTTCTGTCAATTTATGTTACAATGGTACGCAAACATTCCTGAGGAAGCTCAATACTTCCAACAACGTATGGCGCAATACCCATTATATTTCTGGATGTTGATCATTAACTTAGTAGCTCCATTCTTGATTTTAATTTCATCAAGCATGAAACGTCGTTACCAAATCGTTTTCGCGATGGGATTCGTTATCGTTTTTGGACACTACTGGGATTTCTACAACCAAATTATGCCAGCAGCTGTTGGACCATTCCACAACTTTGGTTTAATGGAAATTGGAGCATTAGTTGGAATCGGAGGATTATTTACATTCGTAGTTATGAATGCAGTTTCTAAATTAAACTTAGAAGCAAAAGGTCACCCTTACTTCCACGAATCTAAAATTTATGAATATCCTTTCTAATCAGAAAGATGTTACAAAACCTAAAAAGCTCGATGCAATTTGCATCGAGCTTTTTTATTTAATTAATAATTGTAATTCTTCTTATTCTTCTTATTCTTGAATTGTTCTGCGCTTAATTTCTAAATCAACCAAGAAATGATCGACATCGTCATCTGTAGATAAATTTCCAACCACGTAAACACCTTTATCGCCGTTTTGATTATTGATAATTCCATAAACGGAAGATTCATCATCTGGATCAGACATTCCTTCGTAACGATAAATACAAACAATATCAAAATTCTCAGGATTTTGTTTTAATTGCTCTTTTTCGATGTTATAATCAATTGTAAAGCCGTTTTCATTAAGTTCTGCTAAGGCTTCGTTTGTTGTTTTATAGCGGTATTGGATTTTTTCTTTCATAATTTTAATAGTTTAATTATTGATTCTCAAATACTATTCCAATCAGTATATTCATTAGAATATTGTAAAGTCTTTTTTGGTAAGGTTATTGTCTTATATCAAAATGAATATAATGAATATAATTATGAAACTAACAGTATTAAAAAAAATCAACTTGATTGTCGTTTTTGCTTTCGCTGCTTATTTTTGGTATCGTGTGATGGTTCTACAACTATATATGGGTTAGAGCATCAACATAAACACAAAAAGAAGTATAAGAAATATCCGAAATACGAAGTGAGATATGACGACCATCGTAGCTTACCACCAGGTCAACACAAAAAAGTACATGGTGATAAATCTGCAAAACGATATGCACCAGGTCAACAAAAGAAAAATAATAGAAATTATTATAAAAAGAAAGGACATCATAAACATCATGATGACTAAAATAAAAAAGGATTGAACTATGTTCAATCCTTTTCTTTTTAATATCTAAAAATTGTTTTACTCTACAACTTCCATTTCTACGTTCAATGTTCCCGCATTAGTAGAACCTATAGAAGTAAACGCTGCTTTACTCAAATCTAATAAACGAGATTTTGTGTGCGGTCCTCTATCGTTTATTTTTACAACAACAGATTTTCCATTATTTGTATTGGTTACTTTGACTTTTGTACCGAATGGTAAAGTTTTGTGTGCTGCAGTTAAATTGTTTTTGTTATATAACTCGCCACTAGAAGTTTTTTTACCGTGAAATTTATCAGCATACCATGATACAATTCCACTTACTTTTTTTCCAGCTTTTTCAACAATTTCAGAAGTCGCAGTATTATCTGTTTTATTAAAATCTGAAAATTTATTGATTAAATTAAGTTTCAAATTTTTAGTTATAGCAACTGGTAACGGATTTTCTATTGAAAAGTTTGATTTTCCTTTAGCTTGAGCCATTGGGATAATCATCAGCATTACTAATAATGTTAAAATATTCTTTGTCATTCTTTAGTTCTTTCTGAATCTTTATCTAAAATAAGCATAATAGATTTTGTTTGTACATGCATAGTTTTTTCTAATGTTTTTTTAGAAAAGAAAAGATACCTAAATGTCTATGTTTAGTAGCTTTAGAAAGAATTGTTAACTATAAGTTAAAAATATAGTTACTTATTAAAATTTTTAAGAAATATTTATAATTATTACGTAAATATTTATTAATCAACATATTAAACTTTTGACAATTAAATGTTAAATTAAATGACACGATTAAGATGTTGATTTAAGATATTTTTTAATCCAGTAAAATGCATAATTTGTTGAAGAATTTGATTCGTTTCTTCAATTGATAATTCAGGATTTTTTGTTTTATGCATCAATTCTTTAATCATATTATCTATGTAAATAATTTTGAAGCGAAGTAAAACATCAAATAAATCTTTGTGCACAAATTCTTCTTTTTTCTTGATGTTGATACCTTGTTTTACTGTCCAGTTTTCGCTCAAACTATGTTTTTCCAACATCATTTCCGAAGCAAGCTGTACAATTTCTGGATTAGTTAATCGAGAAAAATAAGTTCCTGTTCGCAATTCATCATTTTCCAAACCAACTTTCACTTCTTCTAAAATAGATTGATAAAGCGGATTACTCAAACTCAGTTCGTTTTCATCAAATTGAGAAATGATTTCTTGGTTAACTGTTGTTTTATATAACTCGTTGTTCTCGTTTTTCAAATCTACTTCTAAATCACCAAATTGCATTATCAACTTAATGATTTCATTTTCTACAGTTTGCTGAACATTGATGACTTCTTTTGTAGGCGGAACAACCGAAATAGCAGTTTTTTTCGTTCGTGCATTATCGGTAATATGAGAAGACGAAGAAGTCGATTTATCTCCAGAATTTTGCAATTGAGCTAACTCTTTGAACAAAACTTCTTCTCGAATTTCCATAATTTTAGAAGTTTCTGAAATGTAAACTTCTTGTTTGATAATATTCGGAATAAGTGAAATCGATTTTACAATTTCTCTGATTAATTCAGCTTTTTTGATAGGATCATTCTTCGCATCTTCCAACAAAACATTTGCCTTGAAACGAATAAAATCGGAGGCATTTTCTTTTATATATGCTTCGATTTCTGTTGTTGAATGTTTTTTCGCAAACGAATCTGGATCTTCGCCTTCTGGTAACAAAAGGATTTTGACATTCATTTCTTGTTCCAAAATCATATCAATACCACGGAAAGATGCTTTGATCCCAGCATTATCACCATCGTACATGACAACAATGTTCTCCGTCAAGCGTTTTATCAAACGAATTTGTTCATTTGTAAGAGCTGTTCCAGAACTCGCCACTACATTTTGAATTCCGGCTTGATGCAACGACAAAACATCTGTATAACCTTCGACCAAAAAGCATTGATCGGCTTTTGTAATGTGTTGTTTCGCTTGAAATAATCCGTAAAGCGTTTTACTTTTATGGTAAATTTTATTTTCGGGAGAGTTTAAATATTTAGCAGCTTTGGCATCATTTCGCAAAATTCGTCCACCAAAACCTAATGTTCTACCAGAAAAACTATAAATAGGAAACATAACACGTTCGCGAAACTTGTCATATTTCTTATTATCTTCTTTGAAAGTTGCTAAACCAGCTTCTTCAATCAATTCTTTCGAATAACCATTTTTTAAGGCATATTCAGCAAAAGCATCCCATTGTTTTGGCGAATAACCAAGTTCAAATTTATCGATGGTTTCTTTGGTAAAGCCACGTTCGCGGAAATAACTTAATCCAATCAAATTCCCTTCTTCCGAATTATGCAATTGATTAGTGAAGAATTTCTTCGCAAAATCAGTCAAGATATATAAACTTTCGCGGTCTTTTTCCTCTTGTTGTTGTTCAAAAGTATATTCACCATCTTCTTCAATCTCGATGTTATAACGTTTTGCCAACCATCGCAAGGCTTCTGGATAAGTAAATTGTTCAACTTCCATCAAAAAAGTCACAACATTTCCACCTCGTCCAGAAGAAAAATCTTTCCAGATTTGTTTGGCAGGTGAAACAACAAAAGAAGGCGTTTTTTCGTTCCCAAAAGGCGAGAGTCCTTTTAAGCTAGAACCTGCACGTTTTAAGGTTACAAAATCACCAACAACTTCTTCTACACGAGCTGTTTCGAAAATTATATCTATCGTTCTTTGAGAAATCAAATTGAATTATTTTTTGAGAATTGTGTAAACAAATTATTTCTCAAAATTAAAACAAATTCTTTACTTGGCTTCATCTTTTCAAAACCTTTGTAGAAACGAATTTTAACATTTTTGAGATTTTGTATGATATTCGTATATTAGACTGAAACTTGAAATTAAATTTTATGAAATCAATAATTTTAAAAATATCTTTTGCAGCAATTTTAGCAACAGGATTCTTAACATCTTGTTCTACTGTTAATAACGTGATAGGTAATACTGAAAACACAAATAACAACTCTATTTTAGGAAAATGGGAGTTGAGCCAAATCAATTTTATGAAGGCAGGTTCTATTGCAGAAGCTTATCCAATGGGAACTCCTTACCTTAATTTTATTTCGAATAGTATGTTAAATGTTTCGGATGGTTGTAACACTTTGAATGGAGGAGTTACAATTTCTGGAAATGAAATTACATTTGGTAATATGATGTCTACGATGAAAGCTTGTCAAAATGTAGAAGATTCTAATTTCAGTTCAAAATTAAACGGAAAATTAAAATACTCTATTTCAGATAATAAATTATTATTAATTCAAGGAGATATTGTCATCATGACTTTTGTTCGTCCTGGTACTTTAGCAGGTTCTTGGGAATTAGAAGAATTTATTGGTAAAGATAGAAGTGCAAAATCAGTAGACGATCGTTTCCCAAATCAAAAACCTACATTAACATTCCAAAATAACAAGGTTTCAGGTAATGATGGATGTAATAATTTGACAGGAGCTTATGTAGCAGTAGGCAATTCATTGACAGTAAAAAACATCGCAACAACGCGTATGGCTTGTCAAGGTGTAGATTCTGATGCTTTTGGAGAGCGTTTTAATAATGTAAATAAATACGAAATTGTAGACGGAAAATTAGTTTTGTTTGCAAATGATGTTAAAACAATGGTTTTCAAGAAAAAATAATGAAATTCAATTCATAAATCATTAAAGCTGTCATTTTTTGACAGCTTTTTTATTTTTATATTTGTAGACTTTTTAAAAGGAGAGAAAGATGAAATTTCCACAAACACATCAATTAAAAGATATAGCATCAATTATCGATGCGAAATTTATTGGAGACGAAAATTTTCCAGTAGAAGGAATCAATGAAATTCACCGTGTAGAAGCGGGAGATATTGTTTTTGTTGATCATCCAAAATATTATGATAAAGCGCTACAATCGAATGCTACAATTGTTTTGATAAACAAAGAAGTTGATTGTCCAGAAGGAAAAGCTTTGTTGATTTCTGATGATCCTTTCCGTGATTTTGTCAAAATTGGACAACATTTTATGGCGTTTGAAGCTGCTACAAAACAAATTTCTGATTCTGCAGAAATAGGTGAAGGAACAATTATTCAGCCAGGCGCATTTATAGGAAATCATGTCAAAATTGGAAAAAATTGTGTGATTCATTCTAATGTTTCAATCAATGATTATGCAATTATCGGAGATAATGTAATTATTCGTTCGGGAACAGTTTTAGGAGCTGATGCATTTTACTACAAAAACCGTGAAACAGGTTTTGATCGTTTAAAATCTGTCGGAAATGTTATCATCGAAAATAATGTAGAAATTGGTGCGAATTGTACGATAGATAGAGGAGTTTCTGCTTCTACAATTATTGGAGAAGGAACAATAATGGATAATTTAATTCAGATTGGTCACGATACAATTATTGGTAAAAAATGTTTGATTGCTTCGCAAGTTGGAATTGCTGGTTGTGTAAATGTAGAAGACGAAGTTTCTATTTGGGGACAAGTTGGGATTACAAGTGGTGTAACAATCGGTACAAAAGCGGTATTATTAGCACAAGCAGGAGTTAGTAAATCTCTGGAAGGAGGAAAAACATATTTTGGTTATCCAGCTGAAGAGGCTCGAGGATTGTATAAAAAAATGGCTGTCACAGAGATAATGGTTCGCGATTACAAGAGAAAATAAAATTATCTATAGAAAATATTTTATAGCCGACCGTTTGGTCGGCTTTTTTTATGATAAATATCTTATTCTTTTTTGTCCTGTTCCAATAAAGATTTAGTGTATTTTTTACATTGAATATTTTTTAAAATGCAAAACTCCTTTTATATTTGTGTAAATTAAAAATCACAATGTCTGTATTAGTAAACAAAGATTCAAAAATAATCGTTCAAGGTTTCACAGGGAAAGAAGGAACTTTTCATGCTGAGCAAATGATTGAATATGGAACACAAGTAGTAGGTGGTGTAACTCCAGGGAAAGGAGGACAAACTCACTTAGGGTTACCAATTTTTAACACAGTAAAAGACGCTGTTGATCAAGCAGGAGCAGACGTTTCTATTATTTTCGTTCCACCAGCATTCGCTGCTGACGCTGTAATGGAAGCTGCAGAAGCAGGTATCAAAGTAATTATTTGTATTACAGAAGGTATTCCAGTAGAAGATATGGTAAAAGTACAAGCGTATGTTGATCAAAGAGATGTAACATTAATCGGACCTAACTGTCCTGGTGTTATCACTTCTGAGGAAGCAAAAGTTGGTATTATGCCAGGTTTCATTTTCAAAAAAGGTAAAGTTGGTATCGTTTCTAAATCAGGAACTTTAACTTACGAAGCTGCTGACCAAGTTGTAAAAGCTGGTTACGGAATTTCTACAGCAATCGGAATAGGTGGAGATCCAATTATTGGAACTACAACGAAAGAAGCTGTTGAATTATTTATGAATGACCCAGAAACTGAGTGTATCGTAATGATTGGTGAAATTGGTGGACAATTAGAAGCTGAGGCTGCTCGTTGGATAAAAGCAAATGGAACTAAACCAGTTGTAGGATTTATTGCAGGACAAACTGCACCAAAAGGTCGTACAATGGGACACGCTGGAGCTATCGTTGGTGGAGCTGATGATACAGCACAAGCTAAAATGGCAATTATGGAAGAATGTGGAATCCACGTTGTTGCATCTCCTGCTGATATCGGAGCTACAGTTGCAAAAGTTTTAGGATAAGAAATATTCTTAATCAAAATAGTAAAGGAACTCAATTAGAGTTCCTTTTTTTATTTTAAAATTCTTGTTATGCAATAAATATTATATGTAATCAATACAATCAATAATACTCCTCCAAACATTAATAATAAATCAAATTGGCTTCGAAATTTATTAGAAAAATCAATTTTAATTAATTCTTTATTTTGATATTTTAAAGCTTGTATTGATATTACTTTCTTATTGTTTAAGTGAGAATAAAAATAAGGTTGTGCCAGTTTTTTGATATTGTAATCATTGTCTTCTTTAAAAATTTCGAATTCAATCAAATTATTTTGATGATTTGTTTTAACAAATTCATATCCATTAATTTTATTGAAATTTTCATATTGTAAGTTGAATTTTATTTGAGGATATTCTTTTAATTTAAAGATTAAATATTCTTTTCGATTTTTCCTTTTTCCACTAAAATCTATTTCTGGCTGATAAGCCATATGACCTTTAATGGTTTTGTATTCTTGTATTTTATCAGGAAGATAATTTTCTATGCTAAAAAATAAAATAAATATTATTAAAGAGGAGAAAATCAATGATGTAATTATAATATATTCTTTTTCTACAAAACTTATTTCAAAATCTTCATTCTTTTTTATTTCAGGATAATTAGTTTTTAAATAAGATAGAATCTCATCAAACACATATTGATTATGAACTTCTTTAATACGACAAACTATTTTATTATCAGCATATAATTGAATTAATTGTCCATTAGACTTCCTTTTATAAGAATCTTTATATTCACCATTTGTAATACTATAGCTTGTGAAATCTATCGCTTTCTTATATACTAAATTAGTATAAATAAGTCTGTTGTTATTAAATTCATAAGACTCTTTACTATTACTAATTATAAAATAAAGTTGAACTATAATAAGTCCAGAAATTAAAAAATAATTGAAAGAGCTATAACCAATTAATATAAAAAAGAAATAGGCAACTACTGAAATTAATGTGACAATTTTCCTTAGAGCACTATCTTCCCTTGATGGATTAAAATGGGTATTAAATTTTATCATTACAAAAACTCATCCTCATCGTCAAAATCATCTTCCATTTCATCATCATCTGGAGAATAATCTTCGATAAAAACTTTGAATAATCTTGGACAAATGATTTGCAAATTGGTTAAATTTTCGTCATCCCAATCAAACTCAGGTTTTGGAGATTTTTCGGTATAAAATTTAAAACATTCTTTGTCTACAAAGTCAATAATCTTGTGTTCGAATTTTTCGTAGAAAACATCATCAGCGATTAAATGAAAATCTTCAAATTCATATAAATCATCTTCGTTGAAGCCTTCGTCAAAATAATCGGCTAAATTATCAGGATTCAAAATTGCTTTTTCAAACAATTCTTGCCCTTGTGAAACAATCCAATTTTTGAAATAGTAGAAATGCGTAGGATCTGTGTCATCATTCATAATGCAAGCCGCACACCATATTTCAGGCGAATGTAGCGAATACGAATAGAACTCTAATCGAAGTTGAAAACCAATAATATCATCGGCAGTTAGATCTTCTAATTCTTGCGCCAAAGCCTTTTCTTGATCTTGCAAATTGTTAGCATCGAGCAAAGAATTTTCTATAATTTGCCAAAACAAATCTTCCTCAAGCATACGCGAAATGCGTTCTGTAGGAAGGGTTGAAGAGTTAAACAAATCATCTAAAAAATCCATATTTCTACTTTTTAGTTTGTATTTAGTTGGTTTTGATTCGTCAAAATTTATCTAACGTTTTATTTCTTAAATCTTTAATTGATAAAACATTTTAATAGAATCTTTTTTATAATTTATGAAATAAATACGATAAAACCTAATATTTTTTGAACTATTTGTAATTTTTGAGCTAATTATTTGATTTTGTTTAAACTAAAAAAAGCCTAATTCGGAATGGAATTAGACTTTTTAATCTTTATTTATTTAATGTTTTGAAAATAATTTTTTGACAATCTGCTAAATTATTTACTTGAAAAGATAAATCAGCAGAAATGCTTATTAATTCTTCGAAACTAATCTTTCGTATATTAGAAGTTTCGTATTTTCCTCCGAGAATAGCCGGAATTATTAAATAATATTTTTCATTTAGTTCTAAATTACCAATTTCTTCCTTGCATTTATTTATTAAATGTTCAAAATTCCAATCAATAATAAAATCATTATCTAATTTTAAACTATTAAAATCTTCTAAATTGATTGCTATTTTTATACATTCTAATTCTTCTGGGCAGATTCTCCAAATTGAATTATCAATGTTTTGAAAAATAATATTTCCAAAATCATTTTGATCAATTATTTTGATAGCATTTACGCCTTTCCATTTCCAATTTTCGTTGATTGTTGTTAACATTACTCAATAATATGCGGAACAAAACGACTTTTATCGGTTGTAATAAATTGGTCACTTTCGCGGAACGTAATTCCACACGATTCTTGCCCAATAATCCAACTTCCGATAATGGTATAACCTGTTTCTTCGTGATGTAAATTAGCCAAAGCTTGATAAATAAAACCTTCTTCGCCATATTCGCCAGAAGTTTGCTCCGAAATAGCTCCACTTTTTACAACTTCTACATTTGCGCCTTCACGAGATAACAATGGTTTTTTGACATAATTCTTCATCTCTTTTGGTGAATCTGTATAAGCTTCTAATAATAATGGATGATCTGGATACAATTCCCATAAAATTGGTAAAATAGCTTTGTTCGAAAGAATCATTTTCCAAGCTGGTTCTATCCAATTTGCGTTGATTTCATCATTTTTGATGTTGTATGCAAACAACTCGTTCATCATCCATTCCCACGGATAAAGTTTGAAAATATCTGTAATTGGTTCTTCTTCTAAATCAACAAAATTGACATTATTCCAACCGATTTCGTCAACGTAAATTAATTTGGTATTAATTCCAGCTTGTATCGCGCAATCTCTGATATATTCGATATTTGTCAAATCTTCTAACGATTCTCTCACACAAGAAAAATGCAAGGTTTCACCTTTCAAATAAGGTTTTAACATTTTCCACGTTTCAATTAATTTATCATGAACAGAATTGAATTGATCTTTCGTTTCTCCAAAATAATTTTCCATCCAAAGCCATTGTACAACACCACATTCGAACAACGAAGTTGGCGTATCAGCATTGAATTCTAACATTTTTAATTGATCATTATCATAAGCAAAATCAAAACGTCCATAAATACTTGGCGCATCATTTTCCCATGTATCAATCAAATAAGGTTGAATAAATTTTGGAATTTTAAATTCGTCCAAACGGTTATTTTGAATCACATGTTCGACAGCATTCAAGCACATTTCCCATAATTCGTTTGTCGCTTCAAAAATTTTATCCGCTTCTTTTTCTGAAATCGAATAGTAATAATCTTCTACCCAATAGGTTTGTTTATTTTCGTCTGTATGATAACCAAATCCGATATTTTCTAACCTTTCTTGCCAGTTTTCGTCCGCTTTTATTCTTTTTAATTGCATAAAATTTGTTTAAGATGAAACTGAACGAGAAGAAGCAGATTTTCCGAATCCACCACGAACAGTTTGACTTTTGTACGCTTGTGCTTTTGCCGCGTTTGTTCCGACATTAGATTGTTGATGCAAACCTTGACTTGCATAGCCCATTCCACCACCAGTTAAGCTACGAAAAGCCATAAACCAAAGCAACGAACTTCCCATTCCGCCGTGATGTGAACCACCAGAATGCGACGAATAATTTGACGTAACATCTGTGTAAGGCGCAGTAGAATCTGCACGCATATATACCTTTTGTGCATTGTTCTTAACGGGTGCTTCTTCACGATTCATACATGAACTAAGAACCGAAGAAATTAACACTAAAGTCACCACTTTACTTGCTCTTTTTTCTCTTTTATTCATGATAAATTATTGAATGGTTACGTAAATAGGAATTTTGGTAGAATCGGTAGGTGTATATTGTTTGTGAGTAATCAACGTATCTACTTTTTCTGCAATCATCAAATCGTTTGACCAAATTTTTTGTTTAGTAATATGTAAAACAGAATCGCCTTTTGTTTCGGTTGTTAAAACAACTTCACGAGCCGATTTTTTATCAATTTGTTCTAAATTCTGATTTTCGTTTTGATTAGATTGACACGCAAAAAAAGTTGTCAATGGTAATGTTATTAAAAGTATTTTTTTCATGTAAGTTATTTTGTTGTTATAACTAATAAATCACCATTGAATTGTCTTCCAAATGTCTGGTTATTCATTTTATTTTTAGGAACAATATTAATGGATTTGATAGCGTTAGCATCTATCTTTATAAAATTTTTGAGACTATCGGAAATAGGCATACCATCAATTACAATTAAATCAATTTTCTTTTTATCCCAGCCTCTTCGATTATAGATATTAATATCACTTAATTTAAATAGTTCATTGATTTTCTTTAGTGTAATATTTAAATCTTTAGATTTTTTATTAACTGTAATATTTTTAATATTGTCTTTATCTAAATATATTGTTACTAGATTAGTTATTTCATTATTAATTAGAATATTGTATTCTTTTGAATACTTTTTAAGTATCTTATTTCGATTATAATTAATATTATTTGTTGTGCAACTAAAAGCTATGATTATAAGAATAAGAGGGAAAATTAATTTCATATTTCTATTCAAAAATTATACTTTCAAATATACAAATAAGAGATTAATTGTAATGATCCCACAAAAAAAAGCACAATCCAGAAATTCTGAATTATGCTTTTGAAAAAGTATAGTCTTATTATTTATTATTCTAATGATTTAAAACTAATAATTCTTCTTTTTTCATAGAACCTGTTTGTTTCAATCTTGTGTGCCAAGAGAACGCTTCTTCTAAGATGTGTGGGGTTTGACCACCTCTTTCTGCACAAGCTCTTTCAAAATAAGATAATAATTCTGCTTTATAATCTGGGTGAACACAGTTGTTAATGATTTCGATAGCTCTTTCGCGTGGTGCTAAACCTCTCAAATCAGCTAAACCTTGCTCTGTTACAATAATATCTACATCGTGCTCTGTGTGGTCTGTGTGAGAAACCATAGGAACGATAGACGAAATATTACTACCTTTTGCGATAGAAGCTGTAACGAAGATTGAGATAAATGCATTACGAGCAAAATCTCCAGATCCTCCAATACCGTTCATCATGTGTGTTCCAGAAACGTGAGTTGAGTTTACGTTACCATAAATATCACACTCTAAAGATGTATTGATTCCGATAATTCCTAAACGACGAATAACTTCGGCAGAGTTAGAAATAGATTGAGGACGTAAAACAATTTTATTTTTATAATTTTCGATGTTTCCAATTACACGATCGTAACATTCTTGTGAAACTGTCATAGAAGACGCTGAAGCAAATTTCATTTTTCCAGAATCGATTAAATCAAATGTAGAATCTTGTAAAACTTCTGAATACATGACTAAATTTTCAAAATCAGAATGTTCTAAACCACCTAAAACAGCGTTTGCAACTTTACCAATACCACATTGTAATGGCATTAATGATTTTGTAAGACGACCTTCTTCAACTTCATTTTCGAAGAATTTCACAATGTTTTGAGCAATTGCAGCAGTCGCTTCATCAGCTGGTTGAATGTCTCCAGGAGCATCTTGAATGTCGTGAAAAACAATTCCAACAATTTTAGAAGGATCTACTTTTATTGTTTCTGTTCCAATTTTTGTATCACAAGCGGTGATGTTAATTGGAGTACGTTTTCCATATTCTTCTACACTATAAATATCGTGAATACCTTTGATATTTGTAGGAATAGAAGTGTTAATCTCGATGATTAATTTGTCTGCATTTGCAGCAATTTCTGCATTATTACCGATAGAAGTAGTAGGTACTAAAGAACCATCTTCTAAAATTTCAGCAACTTCTAAAACACCTAAATTAATTTTAAATTGTCCATCTAAAATATGTTCGGCAGTTTCTCCTAAATGCTGATCGATAAATAAAACATTACCTGCATTTATATTTTTACGCATTACAGTGTCTACTTGGAATGGTAAACGTTTTTTTAATGCTCCACTTTCTACTAAAGCTGCGTCTGTACCATGTCCTAATGAAGCTCCTGTTACTAAAGTGATTTTTAAATTTTCAGATTTGGCACGCTCCGCAACAGCTTTTAATACAACTTTTGTATCGCCTCCTCTTGTAAAACCACTAGAACCAACAGTCATTCCATCTTCAAAAAATTTGGCAGACTCCTCTGCTGTCATTACTTTTGACTGTAAGTCAGTTAATTTTATTCTTTCCAACATAATGCAACTTTTTCTTTCTAATACTATTCAATAATTGTTTCCTTCTAAACGGAGGTAATTACAAATATTGGACTAATTAATAAAAATTTAATATCAAAAATAGTCAAATTATTATTCATTTCGGACACTTTTATTTGTGTACATTATACATTATATCAAATAAATTATTATATTAGTTCGCAGATTAAAGAAACTATGAATATACATTTGGATAATAAGTTCGAAACACGATATTACCTAACCGAAATTGACAAATTACCAACCTCAATTTTCTGTTACCATAAGGAAATTTCGGAAGCATACGTGGTAGAACATAAACATAACAAAGCGCAATTTCTTTATTGTGAGGGAGGAATAGTTTATGTAAAAATAGGAAAAGATACTTTTTATTTACCTGCAAGACACTATATGTGGATACCGCCTCATGTGGAACATAGTATACACCCAAATACACCAGAGGTGATTATGAGAAATTTATATTTCCCTATTAATGAAAGTGATAATTCGTTTTATAAAAAAGTAGGAATCTATCCTGCTGATGGATTGTTGTTAGAGCTTTTATTATTTTCTAACCAATGGAAAGGAGATATTGTTCCAGAAAACAGAAGCGAATATGTAATTGCACAAGCTTTTAAAGAAATATTACCTAAAGTAAGCAAAAGTAGTTTACGATTAGCTCTTCCATTACCACACGACGAACGTCTGAAAAAAATCGTTCAATTCTTAGATGATAATATGGATTCTTCGATTACAATGAAGAAAATTACAGCCGAATTCGGTTTCTCTGAACGATCATTATCACGATTATTCCAAAAAGATTTGAATATGACATTTGTTCAATATTTCACTATTTTAAGAATGTTACGCGCTTTACAATTGTTAATTGATAATACGTATTCAATCAGTGAAATTTCGACAATGGTTGGTTACAATAGTTTACCAACATTTAGTAATACATTCCAAAAAGTAATTGGAGTTCGTCCAACAGATTACTCAAAGAAAAAAGATATATTATAAATTAAGGTATGAAAATTTATCAAGTAAGTGGATTAGGCGCAAACGCAAATGCTTTTCGAAATCTACGCTTGGAACAAGATTTTGAGCAAGTTTATATTCCTTGGTTAGATCCAGAGAAAGATGAAACTTTGGCTCATTATACCGAAAGATTATTAGATAAAATAAATCCCACAGAAGATTTTCTTTTGATGGGATTATCTTTTGGTGGAATAATTGTGCAGGAAATGAATCGTTTTATTAATCCAAAACATACATTTCTGATTTCGACAGTGAAGAATAGGGCAGAGCTTCCGAAGTTATTTCGATTCTCGGCTTCTATTAATGCACATAAAATAATTCCGATGAGTTTCTTAACTTCGGATCGGACATTTTCGTACATGATGATGCGAAAATTATATTATACTGATCGAGAAAAAGATAATATTGACGATATTTTTGAGTTTCGAAACAAAGAATATTTAAGTTGGTCGATTCATAAGATTGTAAACTGGGAACATTCTACAGCTTATCATGAAGAAAATATTACACATATTCATGGTACAAAAGATATTGTTTTTCCGATTGAATATATCAAAGATGCAATACAAATAGAAGGCGGAACACATATTATGGTGATGCAAAAGCCAAAATTAGTGAGCGATGAAATAAATAAAGTATTAATCACTTTATAACTAAAAAAAGCTTGAACATTTGTTCAAGCTTTTCTGATTTTATACTTCTTCTGTTGTATTTTCTTCTTCAAAATAGCTTTTTTCTAAAGCGAAATTTTCAGCATTGATGACATCAAATTCGCCAATTTTTGTACGACGAAGTGCTGTTAAATATCCACCAGAATTGACTGCTTTTCCAAAATCAAAAGCCAAAGAACGAATGTAGGTTCCTTTGCTACAATTCACTTCAAAATCGACAAAAGGTAAATCTATTTTTGTAATTTTAAAATCGTGAATCGTTATTTTACGTGCTTTACGTTCTATTTCTTGACCTTCGCGAGCTAATTCATATAAACGTTTTCCATCTACTTTTACCGCTGAATGCATTGGCGGAAATTGTTCAATTTCTCCAACAAATTGTTTTGTTGCTTCGCGAATAATTTCTTCTGTGATATGATTTGTCGGAAAAGTTTCATTTTCTTCCGATTCTAAATCATAGGTAGGCGTTGTAACACCTAATTTAATTGTACCAGTATAAGTCTTTTCTTGCGCCTGAAATTCATCAATGCGTTTTGTCCATTTCCCTGTACAAACCAATAAAAGTCCAGTAGCTTTTGGATCTAAAGTCCCAGCATGTCCAACTTTTATTTTCTTTAAGTTATATGCTTTTCTAATGTTCCAACGAATCTTATTTACAACATCAAAAGATGTCCAATCAAGTGGTTTATCAATCAAAAAAACGTGACCTTCTTGTATTTTTTCTACATTCATCTTATTTGTGCTGAATCATTGTAGTTTCTACTGAAGCGGCATTGTCTTTTTCTGCTTGTGTTGGAGAATTATATGAGAAATAAATCAATAAAATAATTCCGATGATTATTCTGTACCACCCCCAAAATTTGAAACCATATTTTGTTAAAACTGCGATAAATGTTTTCACTGCGATTAATGCTACAATAAATGCTACAACATTTCCAATTAAGAATAATATAATATGGTTTTGATCTTGTAAAATCATTTCATAACCTTTCATTGGTGTTGCAGTATCTTCTCCCCAAGTTTTAACAAAAATAGAATAAACTGTAACCGCTAACATTGTCGGAACCGCTAAAAAGAATGAAAATTCTGCAGCTGCTTTACGCGATAAACCTTGTGTCATACCACCAATAATAGAAGCGGCAGAACGAGAAGTTCCAGGCATCATCGCCAAACATTGCCAAAAACCAATGATAATTGCTTGTTTTAATGTGATGTCTTTTTCATCATTAATTTTAGGATTTTTGAACCATTTATCTACAAATAATAAAATGATTCCTCCGAAAACTAACATTCCAGAAATAGCAACTTGATTTCCTAAAACAGCCTCGATTTTATCATCGAATAGTTTTCCTAAAATAAGTGCAGGAACAACCGCACAAGCTAATTTGATATAAAAATTGAAATTGAAATTTTTGAAGTCAAAGAATTTTTTCCAATATAAAACTACGATTGATAAAATTGCTCCAAATTGTATCGAAACTTGAAACATTTTTAAGAATTCGCTTTCTGGCATTCCCATCAAAGCTGCTGTGAATCCCATGTGTGCTGTAGAAGAAATTGGTAAATATTCGGTAAGACCTTCTATTATAGCAATTATAATTGCTTGTAAAGTATTCATTATTTTTCTTTATTCGGATTGATTAAAATGGCATAAATCTCGACGATGAAACCAACGACAACTAAAAATGGCGCTAATCTAATTCTACGAAAAGAATAGATTTCGTCGTTCCAATAATTTGCATCCCACGTTCCATCTGGTCTTGTGTTGGCATCGTGTCCTGTCATTAATAAAAATCCAAGACCAATTAGTGCAACACCAATTGCCATGAAAATGTAATTTCTTTTTCCGAATAAAAAAGTAAAACCAGCATCATTTGTAGATGCTGATTTTTTTGTTGTATCGATAGAATTTGATTTCATTAATAAAGTTGATCAGTTTTTAATCTTAAATAACGCCATGCAGCAAACAATGTACTAAATACGGCAATGACAACTCCAATTCCAATTAAAATAATAATAAGTGGAGTGAAGCTTGGGTTCCAAAGTACTAAACCAACTTTTGTTGCTAAAATGTACCATAAGAAACCTAATCCTACAGCTGCAATAAATGCTGCTAAGAAACCTAAAACTGCGGCTTCTATCAAGAAAGGTTTTACAATGAAACGTCTACGCGCTCCAACTAATTGCATTGTTTTGATGCTGAAACGTTTTGCGTATATTTTCAGACGAATAGAGTTGTTGATTAATACAACAACGATTACCAAGAAGATAACAGCAAAAATCATAATCCAGAATGTAATTTTATTGATGCTGTGGTAAATCGTTACCATCGCTTCTTTGTCACTTTTTACTTCGTCTACAATCGGATTTTTAGCCAATACCTTATTAATAGAATCAATTTGTTCAACAGATTGTATTAATGCAGGATTCAATGTAATTTGAACTGATGCAGGGAAAATACTTTCTTCGAAGAAATCGCTACCATCCGTACCCAAATCTTTTTTCGCAATTTTAGCTGCATCCTCTTTGCTGATATACTGTGTAGCTTCAACAAAAGGATACTTCACTTTCAACGAATCGATATAAGATTTTTGTAAATCAAGCTCCTTATCTTTTAATTTTGGATCTTCGACATCTTTAAAATATGCCTCGATTTTTAACTCTCTTTTTAGATGTTCTGCGTAACTTTGTGCATTAATGACAATTAAGCCGAAAATACCTAATAGAAATAAAACAAGCGAAATACTAATCACAACAGTGATGTTTGAAGATCGCAGTCTTTTTTTCTCAAATTTATCGTTCGTTTTTGACATTTGGGTTAATTTTGGGGCTAAGATAAAAAAAACTTATTTCGCAAGAAAGATATTCCGTATATATTCTACGGTAAGTTGGTTAAAGAAAACTTAAAATTTAGAATTTTTGAAAGTAAAAGCTAAAAAACATTTAGGTCAGCATTTTTTGAATGACGAAAATATTGCACGAGACATCGCTGAAGGGTTAACTTGGGAAGGCTATGATCGTGTCTTAGAAATTGGTCCAGGAATGGGCGTGTTGACAAAATATATTTTACAAGCAAAGAAAAATATAGAGGTTGTGGAGATTGATACAGAATCAGTCGAATATTTAAAAGAATATTATCAACCATTTTATCCAGGATTTAAAATTCATTCTGAAGATTTCTTGAAAATGGACTTTTCATCAAAGTTTGATGAACAAATTGCTATTTTAGGAAATTTTCCGTATAATATATCTTCGCAAATTATTTTTAAAGCTTTAGAAGAGCGTTACACTGTTCCCGAAGTTTGTGGAATGTTTCAGAAAGAAGTTGCCGAACGTATTGCATCAAAAAAAGGTACAAAAGATTATGGTATACTTTCTGTTTTAGCTCAAGCGTATTATCATTGTGAATATTTGTTCACTGTTCCAGAACACGTTTTTACACCACCACCAAAGGTGAAATCGGGCGTTATTATTATGAAACGCTACCGAACAGAAATTGAAGGAGTCGAACAAAAACGGTTTTTTCAAGTGGTAAAAGCTGGTTTTGGACAAAGAAGAAAAACGCTTCGTAATTCGTTGAAAGCTTTGGGAATTCCTGAAGATTTAAACGATCACGAGTTTTTGAATATGCGCGCAGAACAATTATCTGTCGAAGATTTTATTGAGTTAACGAAAAGAATGAAATAGATTATGGAGGTAAAAATTACAAAAGATTTTATTGAACATTTAAACGAAAGTATTAATCAGCAAAATGCAAAAGCAGTTAAGGAGATGTTGCAAGATTTGCACCCCGCCGATATTGCTGAATTGTTTGATGAGCTTTCGACCAAAGAACAATCTTTTGTAATTGATTTACTCGATAATGAAATTTCTGCTGATATCCTTCTTGAATTAGAAGAAGATGATCGACGCAAATTCCTGAAAACGCTTACTGCAAAAGAAATTGCTGAAGATGTCATTAATGAGATGGATACCGATGATGCTGTTGACGTTATTAATGAGCTTTCTGATGAAAAGAAAGATGAGGTAATTGCGCAATTAGAAGACCAAGAACACGCCCGCGAAATTGTAGATCTTTTACGCTACGACGAAGATACAGCTGGAGGTTTGATGGGAAAAGAGTTGATAAAAGTCAACAAAGACTGGTCGGTAATCACAGCAGTAAAACAAATGCGAAAACAAGCTGAGGATTTAGAAGAGGTTTTCTCAATTTATGTGGTTGATGAAGATGAAAAATTACTTGGAACATTGAGTTTGAAGCGTTTGTTGACGACTTCTGCGAATACAAAAGTGGCGGATGTTTACAATGAAAAGATTCAATATGTAAAGACCTATACAAAAGATATGGAGGTTGCGAAAGTAATCGAAAAATATGATTTGTACGAAGTGCCTGTAGTAGACGAATTAATGCGTTTGGTTGGTGTAATTACGGTGGATGATGTGATTGATGTGATTCGTGAAGAAGCTGAAGAAAATTATCAATTAGCAGCCGGGATTACTCAAAATGTCGACTCTGATGATAATATATTGAAATTAACTCGCGCTCGTTTACCTTGGCTTTTATTGGCTTTGGTAGGTAGTTTTGTAGCAGTTAATGTGTCGCAAAGTTTTAGCGATGCGATGAATTTGTATCCGCAATTATTCTTTTTTACGCCGCTTGTTGCTGCCATGGCAGGAAATGTTGGTGTGCAATCTTCTGCGATTATTGTGCAAGGTTTGGCGAATAGTAATATTTCGGGTTCTATTTGGAAAAGATTAGGAAAAGAAATGTTATTAGCTTTATTGAATAGTACATTATTAGCTTTTGTACTTTTATTGGCGACACATTTCTTGATGAGCACAAGCTACGAAATTTCTTCAACCATTGTTTTAGCTTTAGTTATTGTGATGATTTTAGCAAGTTTGATTGGGACATTTATTCCAATTATGTTGCATAAATATGGTGTTGATCCTGCTATTGCAACGGGACCATTTATCACAACAAGTAATGATATCTTTGGTTTGTTGATTTACTTTTCGATTGCGAAAATGATTTTAGGATTTTAAAAACCTTAAAAATGAATAAGTTGAAAATTATAGGAATAACGACTCAAACGTCTAATAATGATAGTCAAGCGATTGAAGATTTAGGAAAACTGTGGCATCAATTTTTTGGTGAGAATATAATGACTAAAATTCCAAATACAATTAGTTCTAATATTTATTCTGTTTACACAGATTACGAAAGTGATTTTACAGGAAAATATACTATAACCCGTAGTGCATTATTGAACGAGATTAATTTTTAGGTTGTTAATATTTCGATTAAACACAAATTTATTCAAATATTGAATAGTTGTCAGTGTTGTAATTTTAGCCAAAATTCTTGTTTTAAATCCTTCAAAAGTCTTTGCGTAATTTCTTCTAATCATAAATTGGTCACACAATTGTGAGAACAGGGTTTCAATTCTTTTTCTATATTTTTTGAACTGATAAAATTGAGGTTTATAATCTTTTTGATTTTTTCTTTTCGGAGTTTCTAATTGGATATTGACCTGGTTAAATAAATCAAGTTGAATGGTTTGTGAAAGATAACCTTTGTCTCCAAGTAAAACACAATCAGACATTTGCTTTTTTATATCCTGCAAATAATGAATATCGTGAACAGAGGCAGGAGATAAATCAAAACTTTGAAAAACACCAGAAATCGAGCAAATAGCGTGTAATTTATAGCCATAAAAATGTAAATTTTGTGAAGCACAAAATCCCTTGTTGGGAATGGCATAATCGACCTCTTTACATATTTTACTTCTAGAAGAACGTGCTATTTTGCATACTTCCAAGGGCATACTATCGACCACAAAATAGTTTTCAAACTTATTAAATTTTTTCACCATTTTCATTCTGATTTCTTCGATAAATGGAAATAATTTTCTTTTTCTTCTATTGTAAACACTTCGCTCAATTTTAGATTCAATTTCAAAACCCTTAATCTCTCTAAATAACTGATGTTCAGAATCAATCGATTTGAATTCTGTTAAGATTATCAAGCTAATCAATTCAATATCTGATAGTTTTGGCTTTATTGGTTTAAAATATAAATTCTCTTTTTCCGAAATTTTTCGCAATTCCTTTAAAATTAATTTGTAACTTGCTTCTAAGTTGCTTATGATTGTATTTGATTGTCAGTCAATACAATATACTGCTTTTTTGTATATTGAGCAACTTTTTATATAATGCACTACGGGTTACTATAATTATTGGTTGCGAAGTTTCTTCGTTGAATGATATTCAAGAAGGAATGGTAGGAAAAGAATTTGAGCCACAAACATTCATTTAGATATTAGAAAATAATATAATAAAAATGAGCTGAAAGTTTTACTTTCAGCTCATTTTTTATTTTGGATATTTTGTAGGATTTCTGTGCGTATTAAAAGCTGCTTTTATAAGAATTATTTTTTGTTACTCATCTAACGTATAGAAAATAATATAAGGAAATTTCTTCATTGGTTTACCTCTAAACTTTTTGTAATAAACGTTGTAAAATGGATTTTGTCTAATCATTTCTACGTTTATTTCATAATCGTTCAAAAAGTTTTGTGCGACTTTTAGTGTTGCATTCTCCTTGTAATAAGTTATTGCTTCTCTAATATTTGCTTTTGCAATAGGAGAAATACTAACTTTATAATCCGTATTCATTTTTAACTTCTGCTAAAAAATCTGCATTATTTTGATATTGAGTTAAAGGCAAATTTTCTTGATTATCCAAAATTTCCTTTTGTTCGTCACTTAACTCAAATTCAGTTTCTTGATTGTGTTTATAAGTCAAAAAATCAATATAACGCTCCACTTCTTCCAAAAGTGATTCAGGAAGTTGTTTCAATTTAGAATTCACTTGTTCAATAGTCGTTGCATTCATAATTATTAATTTTACAAAACAGTTGTCGTTCTAACAAAGTTACAAAAAGTATACCTTATATAATATTAAGTTAAAAACTTTGCGAATTGCGGCTTTTTAGTTATTTTAGAAAGAGAAATTTTATAAACATGTTCAAAAAAGAATTTTATATTGAAGTTGTTTAAACAAA